>NZ_JAMYTK010000024.1:0-84145 GCF_040322355.1 Mesorhizobium sp. M0145 | reverse complement strand
ATTTACCCTCCACCCCCAATCACCTCTTCCAGGCCGGTCTCGGGGGGGGTTAGTGGTTTATCCTCTCCGTGGGGGTTGGGTCGGGCCCGGGGCCGCCGCCGGGGGGGCCGCGGTCTCGGATTCCTCTTCCAGCACCAGCCAGCCATTGAAGCGTGGCGCTGCACTGGCGATGTCGATCACCGCCGCGGTATCGCAGAC
Organism: Mesorhizobium sp. M0145; assembly: GCF_040322355.1. Classification (NCBI taxonomy): domain Bacteria; kingdom Pseudomonadati; phylum Pseudomonadota; class Alphaproteobacteria; order Hyphomicrobiales; family Phyllobacteriaceae; genus Mesorhizobium; species Mesorhizobium sp. M0145. Next base: position 83,947 of record NZ_JAMYTK010000024.1, on the reverse strand, counting down.
GCCCTTGCCGAGCATCGCCCATGTGCCGCTGGCATCGACATCCTTCAGGTGCACGTAGCGGATGCGGTCGCGATAGGTGGTGAGCGTATCGGCCATGTTCCGATGGCCACGCAAGATGTGGCCGGTATCCGGCACCCAGCCGACGAGCGACGGATCGACCAGCCCAAAGATCCGGTCGTAGTCGGCGCGATCGAAGAGCAGCGTGTTGTGGTGCGAACTCGGATGCACCGCGACCTGGACGCCCGCCTTGCGCCCTAGCTCCCCCGCCTTGTTGTAGACCTCCGCGGCGATGGCAAATTTGTCGTCGCGCGGGCCGTCGGAGACGACTGTCGCCGAGCCCATCGACACCAGCGTGTCCGGAAAGGCAGCAGCGAAGTCGATCCATCGCTTCGCGGTCTCGAGGTCGTTGCCGATCTTCTCCTTGAGCGTGAAGCCGCTCTTGGAACCGAAGGCGAAGGAGACGAGCGTCAGGCCTGACGCCTTGAGCGCGGTCGCGAACTCCGCCGGCTTGTCGGCATATCGGCCGATCATCGTGTCGGTGATCTCGATGCCGGCATAGCCGCCATCGGCGATCGCCTTCAAGAGATCGTCCGGGCCGCCGGCAAAGCCCTCTCCGAGCATTTCCCAGGTAAAGGTCTGGCAACCGACTTTCAGGTCTTTCACGATCGTCCTTTCATTCCTTGATGCCGCCCCGCGTTAGCCTTGCGGTCCTGCCGTTCGTTGAAGGCCTTGATTAGGTCGCCAAAGGTTTCCTTGCCGAAGAAGGCGGCGCTGGCAAGCTGATTTCGGAACGTGATTGCGCCCGCGCCGGTCGAATGCCGAGACCCGTGTCGAGCGCTGCGGCGCCCAGCATGCCGGCGCCGATGAGAAATTGCCGGCGATCGGCGATGGTGACGTGACCCACAGGCTTCGTAGCGGCGGTCGGCCGTTTTTCATGTCAGTCATTTCCTCCCCTGAAGGCTGGGGCCTCCAATGTTGCGCCAGCATTTTCGCATGTTCTGCAAAAATTTTACGCGCGTCAATATTTAAAGTGCTGTATAGCGGGCTGTGATTGCGGCTCGCGACCGATTCAGCAGGCCCGCCGAAGTGTCATCGCGTTGGGAGGCAGACTCGAAAATGCAAGCAAAATCACAGATTAAGCTCGGTATCGGCATTGTCGGATGCGGCAACATCTCGATGACTTATCTGCGCAACGCGGCGCTCTTCGGCGGCCTCGAGTTGCGTGCATGCGCCGACATTTCCACCGAACTGGCGGCACTGCGCGGCAGCGAATACGGCATCCGGGCAGTCAGCGTCGACACGCTTCTAGCCGATCCGGACATCGACCTTGTCCTCAACCTGACCGTCCCGGCGGCGCATTTCGACATCTCGTTTTCGGCGCTTTCGGCGGGCAAGCATGTTTTCACCGAAAAGCCGCTGTCAACCTCGGCTAGGGACGGCCGCCGGCTTGTCGCCGAGGCGGCGAAGCGCAATCTGCTCCTAGGCTCGGCCCCCGACACTTTTCTCGGCGCAGCCGGACGGCGGGCGCGCCGCCTGATGGACGAGGGCGCGATCGGCCGCGCCGTCACCGGCACCGCCTTCATGATGGGGCGCGGCATGGAGCACTGGCATCCCAATCCGCAATTTTACTATCAGCCGGGCGCCGGCCCAATCTTCGACATGGGCCCCTATTACCTGACCATGCTGGTCAACCTGCTTGGGCCGGTGGCACGCGTGATGGCGATGGCGACTCGGGGACAGGAAGTGCGCCTTATCACTGCCGAAGGTCCCTACAGGAACACCAGTTTCAAGGTCGGCACGCCGACCAACATCCTATCGCTGCTGGAGTTCCGATCGGGCGCCACCGTCACCTTCGGAGCCTCCTGGGATGTCTTCAGACACTCCAATCACCCTATCGAACTGCACGGCACGGAAGGCTCACTGCGCCTGCCCGATCCTGACACGTTCGGCGGCACCGTATCGCTTTCGGAACGCGGCGCCGACTGGGCCGACTTCCATAGCGAGAGCGAGCTCTACGGGGGGCGCAACTGGCCTTACGCCGCGCCCGACCGCGCCAACTACCGCATGCTTGGCGTCGCCGATCTGTCGCATGCGCTGAGGACGGGCAGAAAACCCCGCGCCTCCGGCGATCTCGCTTTGCATGTGCTGGAGATCATGGAGGCGATCCTCGCTTCGGGAGAAAGCCGCGAGTCCGTCGCCGCCAACGGGGCGGTCGACCAGCCGCCGCTTCTTGGCGAGGACGAGGCGACGAGCCTGCTTGCCTGAGGCGTAGGATCAGTCGATGGCTACGTTGCTTTCATCATTTCTCGATCCGGAAGCCCGGCATGTGCTCGACCTCGGCCGACAGGCTCCTGCGCGGCCGTTCGACGCCGGCACGCCTGAAGAGGCGCGGCGCGCCTATGAGGAGAGCTTTCCCACACTGCAGGGTGAACGCGAGCCGGTCGCCTCACTGAACGAACGCTTCATCGACGGGCCTAGCGGCCCGTTGACGCTCAGGATCTATCACGGGCGACGGGCGGCCTTGGCCAGTGCCCCAGCGTTGCTTTATCTGCATGGCGGCGGCTGGGTGATCGGCAATCTCGATTCCCATGACGAGATCTGCCGCTGGTTTGCCAACATGGCGGCCTGTGTGGTCGTCTGTCCCGACTATCGGCTGGCGCCGGAACACAAATTCCCGGCCGCCATCGAGGATTGTCGCGCAGCATTTGCCTTCATGCAAAGTGCGGCCGACGATCTCGGCATCGACGCGGAGCGGATCGCTGTCGCCGGCGACAGCGCCGGTGGCAATCTCGCTGCGGTGCTGTGCCTGATGGTGCGTAGGAGCAAGAATCCGCCGACCGTGCAATTGCTGTTCTATCCGAACACGGATGCCTCGCAGACAGCGGACAGCTATCGCCGTTTTGCTGAGGGCTATGGTCTCACCGCGGCAACGATGGCCTGGTTCCGCGACCACTATGTCAACCATGCCGGGGATATCGACGACTGGCGCGTGTCGCCGCTGAAGGTCGCCAGCCTTGCCGGCGCAGCACCAGCCTTTGTCGCGATCGCCGGTCATGACATTCTCGTTGACGAGGGTGAGGCTTACGCAAAGCGTCTGCAAGATGACGGCGTGCCTGTCGTGCTGAGGCGCTGGCCTGGCCAGATCCACGGCTTTGTCTCGATGGGCCGCCATGGTCCGGCCTCGCGGCAAGCCGTCGGCGCGGCGGTTGCCGCGTGGCGCGGCTTCGATGGAAAGCTCAGGCCGATTGACGCATAACCAGCGTCGCGTCGAGATTGACCTTAGCGGCAACCTCAGCTCCATCCTCGTTCAGCAGGGCCAGCAGCGTCTCGACGCTATATCCCGCCATGGCGGCGAAGTCCTGCGCCATGGTGGTGAGGCCTGGACATGTGTAGCGGCTCAGCGGGTGATCGTCATGAGCTGCGACACGCAGGTCGCAGTCGGCCTTGCGACCGACCTTGAGGCCTTGCGCGTAGGCGGCCGCCATCACGCCGAAGGCGAGACGGTCGTTGTTGCACAGAATGGTCTTGCCCGACAGGCCGCCATTGCCGAGCATTTTTTCCATTTGCTCGTAGCCGATCCGTTCGAAATCCCATGTGTACTCGTCGGTGTTGCCGATGACGACAGGCTCATGCCCGAGCCGCTTCATAGAAGCGATATAGCTTTTCAGTCGTTCTGGCGAGTTGTGGTTGACGTGCGGGATATCGAAATAGACCGGGGCGTCGCCGGACCGGCACAGATACTCGACGATGGTCGAGACGCTCTGGGCATTGTTGTTGCCGACGAACGGCGTTCCGCCTTCGAGATAGGTGTCGAAATAGACCACCGGTATGGCCTGCGTCAGCTTCTCCAGCGTGCGGTGGTCCGAGCGCAGGCCGAGCGGCGCGATGAGTGCACCGGAGACCTTCAGCGACAGGATGGTTCGCGTTGCCTCCACTTCGAGCTCGCGCGAGCCGTGCGAGGAGATCACGATCGGCCAGTAGCCTTCGTCGCGCAGCCTTAGTTCGATGCGGCTGACCATCTCCGAATAAAAGGGGTCGGCCACTGTCGGCACCATGATGCCGATGCTGCGGGTCCGCTTGCGGTTCAGGTTGCGTGCAAACAGATTGGGCTGGTAGTCGGACGAGCGCAGCGCCTCTTCGATACGCTGCCGTGTCGCTGGCTTGACGCTGGTCGGATCGTCGAAATATTTCGACAGCGTCGGCCTGGAGACGCCGCAAGAGCGGGCAAAATCATCCATCGTCTTGTGCGTCGTCGGCAATTCAAACGCCTCGCGTTCTGGACATCCAATCACTGGGTTGCCCTAGCGCTGCCCCAGGGTACCCGCATACGCTGCCGTGCAACGGCAAGGCAAAATTTTACAGAGAGCTTCAGCAGTTTCAACGCGTATCGCTGAATTTTTTCACGCGTAAATTTATTAGTTGACGCGAAAAGTACAAGCCATATTGACTCCGAATATCGGTTGCCGCCAGGCAGAATTGCACGCGACTGAGAGGGGTCGTTCGAGTCGGGCCCTGGGGAGAAACGCCGGGAGGTTCCGCGAGGTGAAGAAGCTGGTCTCAGCCGGCGAGATCGAGCTTCGGCGATTGACGCAGCGTCGGCACCGAGATGCTGAGGGCAGCAACAGCGCGCTTTCCAGTCTAGCGCGATATGAAGATCCTTAATGTGCTAAATTTGTCTTCGTACTCCGAAACGTCGGTTGCCAATGGGACACGCTGCCAATTCTGGGCACCACAATCCGGAAGGCACCTACACATAGCGCACTTCGACTCCCAGCTTGTCCAATCGACTGCGAATCCCATAGGGCATAGCGGTGTCGGTGATGATCAGATCGACACGTGACAACGAAAATGCCTTAGATGAGGCGCCAATATCCCATTTGCTTGAATCCGCCACAAGGATCACGCGCCTGGCCATACGAACCAGATTGCGTTTTGTGCGCGCAATGTCTTCTGAGACATCGACGACATCGAATGACTGATCGATCGCATGCGCGCTGAGGAACGCTTGGTGGGCCACAAGGCCGCCCACAGCCCTATCAAAATCCGACACGATCGTGCTGACCGTCGAGGGATAGACCCGACCGCCTATCATATGCACGTCCAGCCCAGGGCGATACATCAGATGCTGTGCAATGTTCATCGCGGTTGTGGCTACTACCACATTGTTGACCGGGGGCATCTGCATTGCGACCTGCAGCAACGTCGAGCCGCTGTCGAACACCACGGACTGGTTGTCTATGATCTGGCGCGCCGCCATCTGCGCGATACGCCGTTTGGCATCGAAATTGCGAGACATCCGCTCTTCGAAGGCCGCCGCTGGCGAATCAGCGGGCAAGGCGATCGCACCGCCATGCGTTTTGATCAACTGCTTTTTTGCATCCAGAATTTCCAGGTCGGACCTGATGGTCACCTCGGAGACGCCGAAGTTTTCCGCCAGTTGGCTGGTACGCGCCTGGCCGGTCCGCTGAAGCGCGAGCATGATCTGATGTCGCCGTTGTTCCGCAAGCATGTGTAACCCCGAATTGCTGTTTGGATAACTGCACGCCAACCTTTCGAAAATCGAATAGGAAACCGGCCTGCGTTTGAGAATTCGAGGGATACCGCCTCACCGCAGCGAACGCTAGCCGTTGCAGTTGCAACCTATATCGAAACGAAAGAAATCGAAATATTGAATATTGTTTTGCTTTCGAGTTAGGGTCCTCAACGTCAGATCAACAATTGCGAAGGGACTGCACTGATATGGGCCTTGGAACTAAAATTCGCTTGTCGCGGCTGTTCTCGCATCGATCTGGGAACCTGTTCGGTGGTGCCGTCGACCATTTCGTAGGGTACGGCAACGTCCGCGAGGGAGGCCTTGCGGATCTGCCCGGCGCGCTCAAGCGGGTGATGGCCGGAGAGCCAGATTACATCAGCATTCAACCTGGTGCGGCGCGTCATTTGTGGCCGGCTTACGCCGGCAAGGCAGCGCTGGTCATTCAGGCGGGATGCTTTACGCCCGACGATCGGATCAGTCAGTTGATCGCGACGCCCGAAGATGCAGTGCGCTATGGTGCCGATGCGCTGGCGGTCGCCATTCCGGTGCGGGGCGATACCGAGGGTCACTACATTCGTTGGCTTACCGATACGGTCAACGCGGCTGCTCGTTTCGAAATGCCGGTCGTTGCACATGTTTATCCCCGCGACTATTCAAACGGCTGCAAGATCGTCTTCACCCCCGACGAAATCGCCTACGCAGTGCGGATTGGTTTTGAGACCGGTGTTGACGTGATCAAGGTCGGATACACCGGGGACTTCGACTCATTCAAGGAAACCGTGGCAACTTGCCCGGTTCCCATCGTTATCGCCGGCGGTCCGAAGACCGAGGATCTTCTGGGCGCTCTCACCCAGACGTCTGAAGCCCTGCGCGCCGGTGCGAAGGGTGCCGTCGTGGGGCGCAATCTGTGGGGGCACGGTGACACCACGATGGCAGCGCGTGCATTCAAGTGCGTCATTCACGATGGGATGGCACCGCAAGACGCTTTGGCGGCTGCGGGCACGTGAGCTGTGACCGGCAATCTGCAGGTTTTGGGCTTCGGAGCCTTGGCGATTGACGACATCATCTATGTCGACAGCCCGCTGGGTGCTGGCAAAGGGAAGGTGACAAATCGCACGAAGGACCACGGCGGCAATGTGGCGACGGCACTCGTTGCTGTCGCCAAGCTGGGGGGGCGTGCCGGTTTCATCGGCTGGCTGAGTGATCAGCCACTTACGGATGTCGGCGCCCACGAGCTTGAACGACACGGCGTCGACATATCTTTCGCGCCACGTCGTGCCGATGCCAAGCCGATCCGGTCGGTTATTACGGTCGCGCCCGATGGTGACAGGTTCATCGCCTATGATGATGATGTGCCGCACGGGACCTCCGATGCGCTGGCCGATAGCGTCCTTGCGCAAGCCCAGGTGCTGCTGATCGACGGTTACGCCACGCACGCTGACATGATTGTTGCTCGTGCCCGTAAGCTGGGTCTGGCGGTGGTGGCCGATATTGAGTGGACTGTCGGACCTGCGACCGAACGATTGATCCGCCTGTCAAATCACCTGGTATTGCCTCTGAAATTTGCCCAAACCTATACTGGCGAGGCCAAGGCGACAGCGATCCTGCGCAAGCTGTGGTCAGATGACCGCTCCGCGGTCGTGTTAACCGAAGGCGATCGAGGAGCCTATATCCGGCAAAAGGACGATGTCGTTTTGTGGCACGTTCCGGCCTACAAGGTCAGGGCAGTGGACACGACCGGCGCGGGGGATTGTTTTCATGGCGCCTATGCCTTCGCCCTTACGCAGCGAAAGCAGCCTGTCGCCTGCGCTGTTTATGCAACTGCCGCGGCCGCGATCTCAGTGACGGGCCGGGGTGGCCGCATGGCTCTGCCGGATCACAACGCCTGTGTCGCGTGGATGGCGAAAGAAAATGCACCTGTGCCCATACCGATTACGTCGCCAGACTGAGAATTCATCACTCGGATATTGCCGCTGCTGGTGGGACGTCCGAGGCGCGCGGTTAACCGCGCAGATAGCAATGCCGGTTCGATCTGCAGTCGCGCCGCGCGGAGGCTATTCGATGTTTAGGTAGCGCTGACAATAGGGAGGATGTGACGTGGCTGTTGTTGTGTTGGACAAAATTTGCAAGACCTACGGGACGAAATTCCAAGCCATCAAGGATCTTAGCCTGACGATAAACGACGGCGAGTTCCTCATTCTCGTTGGCCCTTCGGGATGCGGAAAATCGACAGCCTTGCGCATGATCGCGGGGCTGGAGGAGATCAGCAGCGGAACCCTGACCATTGGTGGAGAGAATGTTGAGGATCTAGCGCCGAAGGACCGGGATATTGCGATGGTCTTTCAGAACTATGCCCTTTATCCGCATATGACAGTGTTCGACAACATAGGCTTCTCGATGAAGCTTGCGGGGAAGAGCAAGGCCGAGCGGACGAAGCGCGTCCATGAAATAGCAAAGACCCTGCAGCTGCACACGCTGCTCGACAGTAAGCCGGCCGCGCTGTCTGGCGGACAACGCCAGAGGGTCGCCATGGGGCGCGCGATGGTGCGCGAACCGGCAGCCTTTCTCATGGATGAACCCTTGTCAAACCTCGATGCCAAGCTGCGCGTGCAAATGCGCGCGGAAATTGTCAGCCTGCAAAGACAGCTGGGGGTGACCACGATTTATGTAACACACGATCAGACCGAAGCCTTGACCATGGGCGACCGGGTTGCGGTCTTGAAAGGCGGTGTCCTTCAGCAGGTCGACACGCCAAAGACGCTGTATAATCGACCAGTCAATGCCTTCGTCGCGGGTTTCATCGGCTCGCCGTCGATGAACCTGTTCGAAGGCCGTTTGCACAATGGCAGGATCAACCTGCCGACCTTTTCGATACCGGTGCCGACGAGTGCGTTTGAGCGCTCTCCTGGTCTGAGCGCCTTCGAAGGCAAGACGCTCATTTTCGGCATACGCCCCGAGGATCTTTACGACAGCAGTCTGGAATCGGGATCGCGACATGCCACTCTACCGGCCATCGTGAAGACGACAGAGGAATTGGGATCCGAGCTTATCGTTCATTTGAAGGTCGACGCGGTTCGAATCGATTCTGGCGACCCAGATGCTGTTGAAGATCTAAGCGGCGCAGCAAATGTCGTAGCGAGGTTTGAAGCCGTCAGCGCGGTCCGGCCGGGCGCGTTGATTGATCTGGCGATCGATGCGGCCAAGTTGCACTTCTTCGATCCCCAGACGCACCTCACAATCTAGCGTGATCCGCGATGGTTGACCCGGCTAAAGGGACGGAGACGCAAATGTCGCTTCCGTCTTCTGGTCCATTTGCGTAGGTGACGGTAGACGCTGGCTTCGCTCTCCTGGGCAATCCGACCAGTTCTCGCTCGCCCATCACAGCTCGGGCCGTCTTCGTTGGCAAATGGTGAGACTTGCTCGACATCGGTTCAGCGCGCGACAGCCGATTTTTCCACCGGAGGTGGAGATCGTCTTGTGCCCGGCGGCACCCTGTCATCGACAACCAAAACGATCGCCTGAACGCCTCTGAATTGCGACGTCTACGCGAGCGCGCGACCCCACCGAATGGCGTTTTTTCTCTTCGAATATACGACTTTCATTTGTTTTCTTTTTAGGGGAGTGGCTTTCATTTGTTTACGAAAATAGAGAAAGAAGCGGCACAAGCAATGTGCACAAGGGAAAAACTAACCCCAGAGAACTTAAGAAAACCATATACCAATCAATGGCTTACATTCAGTCATAACGTCCCGGCATCCTACCCATTTTTCACGATTGCAGTTCTTGATTGACACAAAGACCCGGAAAAGAACCTAGTTTGATCGCGATCGGGAGGATCGAGCCAAACGTCGCTCCTAGGAGGAAAACATGAACGTCAGAAGATATATTGCTGCGGCCACGTCCGCTGTGGCTGTCTGGGCACTGTCTGCTACCTGCGCCTTTGCTGAGACCAATCTCGAATTCATCCAATGGTGGGAGCCGGAAATGCCCGCCGGTGCTCTGCGTAGCATCATGGACGACTTCGAAGCCAAAAACCCTGGTATCAAGGTGACGCTCGTCAGCGGTCCCTATTCCGCCACCCATGATCAGATCGTAGTCGGCGCCGCGTCGGGGACGCTCAGCGACGTCGTCGGCCTGGACGGAGCATGGGTCAATGGCCTTGCAAAGCAGGGCGCAATCGCTTCCATGGACAGCCTGATGGCTGACGCCAAATATGATCAGAGCCAGATCGCTGACATCATCAAGGTCAACGGCCAAAGCGTCATGTTCCCGCTCGCCTCGTTCGTATACCCGGTCTTCGTCAACCTCGATCTGGCCAAGGCTGCTGGTGTCGACAAGATGCCGGCCAACCGCACAGAATTCGCCGCTGCCGCGAAGAAGATGACCAATGCGGACAAGAACGAGTACGGGTGGGTGCTGCCGCTATCGCTGCAAAACCCCGGCGGCATCCAGAACGACGTGATGTCTTGGGTCTGGGCTTCCGGAGCATCGATGCTCAAGGACGGCAAGCCCGACGTGGAAAATGAGGCCGTGGTCGGTACACTCGAATACGTCAAGTCGCTACAGGACGCCGGCGTCATATCGCCAGGCATCTTTGCCAAGAAGGAACAGGACAAGGTCGAAGAGTTCGTCAACGGCCGTGTCGGAATGATGATCGACTCGCTGGCTCATATCAATCTTATCCGCCAGCGTAACCCCAATCTCAAGTTCGGTATCTCTGCGCTTCCTGCGGTCGACGGCTATACGGGTAAGCGCGGACTGCCCTATGCCTCTTGGGGCATCGGCATTAGCAACAGCACCGAGCATAAGGCAGAAGCCTGGAAGCTTGTTGAATATCTGATGAGCCCGGAAGTGAACGGCCGCCTGGTATCGCTCGCAAATGCCTTTCCGGGCAACGTGCAAGCGAAGCCTGACTTCTCGAAATCGGACCCGCTGTTCGAGGAAGCCTTCAAGATCTTCCAAAGCGGTCACTTGGCCAATGAATTCGTGGGCTTGCCGGTGGCCGAAGACCTGATGCGCGACATGAACGTCGAAGTGCAAAAGATGTTCGACGGCCAGCAAACCGCAAAGGAGGCCGCTGCCAACACGCAAAAGCAGTGGTTGCTTGACTTCGCCAAGTAGGCGCTGCTTCAGACAATTCGGCAGCGCGATAACATCTATCGCGCTGCCGCTGCATCGGAACCGGACCATACGGTCGATGACCAAGCGGATTGTACCTCATGAGCCTCGCCAACGAAGGTTTGATCGTCACGCGAACGAAAATGCGCAAGCGTGGCATGCTTTCTTACAAGACGAGAAAGCGGCTCACTCCGCTGTTTTATGTGGCACCCGCCACGTTTTTGTTTTGTCTGCTAATGCTGTTTCCCATGATCACGGTCCTGCGCTATTCGCTGATGGACGGCGCAATCATGAAAAAGGACGCTGCTTTCATAGGGTTGCAGAACTACGAGACGATCTTCACAGATCCAGTCTTCTGGCAGTCGGTCGGGCAGACCCTCTATTTCACGGTGATGAGCGTCATTTTCCACCTTCTAATCGGCCTGGCCTTCGCCCTATTGCTGAACACCCAACGCGTCCCTCCGATGATTAGAAGCATCCTGCGTGTTCTCTACATTTTGCCATGGCTCTTTACGGCAGTCATCATCGCGATCATCTGGCGGCTGCTTTTGGATCCCAATGGCGTGGTCAACAGCATTTTGATGACGCTCCATATCGTCAACTTCAAGGTCGAGTGGTTCTCCTCGACGAAAACCGCGATCCATGCGTTGACGTTTGCGAACATCTGGGCGGGATACCCTCTATATATGGTCAGCTTGCTCGCCGGTCTCCAGGGCATCCCCAAGGACCTTTACGAAGCCGCCGGCATCGATGGCGCCAATGAGTTCCAAAAGTTTCGGTACATCACGATCCCGCAGCTGATGCCGATCATCATCAGCATCGCCCTGCTGGATTTCATCTGGACGATGCAAGTCTTCCCCCTGGTCTGGATGACAACGGGCGGTGGACCGATCCATTCGACCGAGGTGCTGAGCACGTATACCTATAAGCTTGCGTTTTCGAGTTACGAATTTTCACAGGCTTCGGCGAGCGCGATCTTCATCTTGATCATCTCGATGGGCGCGACTTACTTCTACATCAAACACCAGAAGGCCAGGTGACCGGCAATGGCAAAGCGCTCCTTCAAAAACACCGTTTTGCCGACCGTACTGACATATCTCGGGCTCGCGGCCGGTCTGGTCTTTGCAGGCTTTCCAATCCTGTGGATGTTTTTCACTTCGTTGAAATCGAACACCGAGATCTTTGCCCTGCCGCCGAGACTGCTGCCCGACCATTTCACGAACGTGGCCTATCTTTCGATCTTCAATGATCCGACCAAGGTGCGCTTCTTTCTCAACAGCTATCTGGTCGCGGGAGTGGTAACCCTTCTGACGTTACTGATCGCCATTCTGACGGCCTATGGCTTCAGCCGCTATTCATTCCGGCTTAAGAATACGCTTAACGTCTTCATCATCAGCACACAGACCGTACCGCCGATCACGCTTCTGATTCCCTATTTCGGCATGGTCGTCGCCTTCGGCATTTTCAACACCTATTTCGCGCTGATTCTAACCTACATGGTATTCACCCTGCCTTACGCAATCCTTCTGATGACCGGCTATCTCAATACCCTGCCAAAGGAACTCGATGAGGCAGTGCTGGTCGATGGGGGGTCAAGTTGGACAGCGCTATGGCGTGTGATTATCCCTCTTTCAGTCCCCGGCGTCGTCGCGACCGCGGTCTATACGTTTCTGTTGGCGTGGAACGAGTTCCTTTTTGCGCTTACTTTGACGAAGTCGACGGACATGCGGACCGTTCCGATCGGTATCGAGTTGCTTATGGGCCAACATGCGTTCGAATGGAACGAGATGATGGCGATGAGCGTGCTGGGATCACTCCCGCTTCTGATCCTGTATCTGATTGCACAACGTTACTTCCTCGCGGGCCTGGCCGCCGGGTCGGTGAAGAGCTGAGCAAACTGACTGCCAGTTCGCTGTTCGCTGCTGAACACATCAACCCATTCCGGCCCCGAAGGTCCGGTCTTTGACAGCGCCAGCGCTATGCCAAATCCTGCACGTCGAGGGTCGTGCAGGCCGAAGGCGGCGACTGATCGCGCTCGACATCTCTCCCGCGGTTTCCCAACTGTTTCGCCCCGATGGCCCGGCGCTGACGCCGCTGCCGTCGACCTGAGTGGCGCACTCGGAAGTTGAATCCGACTGCTGACCAAGCCGGCTTCTAGCCTGGCCTCGGCATCCCCTGCCTTGTCGATTTCGCCATCTGATGCCGCGATCGCTCGACACCGGTCTGCTGCAATGCAGCACATCAAAACCCGCGGCACACCATTTTAAATCTTGACGCGTGTCAAATTTTTATAAAACATGCGGAAACGCGGACAAGGCATCGATCAGCGCGGCTGGAAGTGACGAAAGCCGGCGTCGGCGGTCCTGTGACGCGGACATACGGGCCGCTCTATGGCGATGCCTTCTCCAATGAGCTCGAAAGCTTCCATCGCCACATCATGGACGGCACCAAACCTCTGACCGATCTCGCGGACTCTCGTCGCGACTTGGCGCTGATGGCGGAGATCATTGATCGCATGAAACAGACTACGGGGATTATGCGCTGAAGCTGCCCTTTTAGGGTAGATCCTACGAGGAGATTGCATTGGCTCCCGGCTGGCGGGTCTACGCTTTCCGGCTCGCGGTCTATCCGCCAACCATCAGCTTGACGACTTCGTCATGGTTGGTTTCCGATATCTTGCGCTCGCCGGCCTGGACGCCGCGCCGCAGCACGATGATGCGGTCGGACACGGCGAAAATATCCAGCAAATTGTGCGAGATGAAGATTACGCCCCTGCCTTGGGCCTTGAGTTGGTGGATGAGCGAAATGACCTTGCGCTGTTCGGGCACGCCGAGGGCCGCGGTCGGTTCGTCCATGATCAGGATCTGCGCGTCCCAATAGACGGCCCGGCCGATGGCAACAGCCTGCCGTTGACCGCCGGAGAAATTGCTGACCGGGGCATCGAGCCGGCTGACATGGAAGTCCAATCGCCCCATGGTCTTCTTGGCGGCGACGGCCATGGCCTTGCGATCGAGCACCGGCAAGAAACCGAAGGCCTTGCGCATGGGTTCACGGCCAAGGAAGATATTGGCGCCGATGGACAAATTGTCGGCGAGAGCGAGATCCTGATAGATGGTTTCGATGCCTTTTTCGCGCGCCTCATGCGGTGTCGCAAATGTCACCGGCTGACCCCTCAGCAGAATTTCACCGCCCGTCGGCTGAAAGACGCCCGATATCGCCTTGATCAGCGTGGTCTTGCCGGCGCCGTTGTCGCCCGCCAGGGCCACCACTTCGCCCGGCCGCACGACCATGGAGAAATCGTTGAGCGCCCGGACGGCGCCGAAGTGCTTGGAAAGATTCCGGACTTCCAGGAGGGGGGTGGTCTGGCCTGGGCTATTCATCCTGACGGGCTCCACTGAACCGGCGCTGCGCCTGGTCGATGAGAACGGAAATGATGATGACGACGCCGACGGCGATGAACTGCCAGAACGGCTCGACATTGACGAAAACCAGCCCGTACTGAATGACCGCGATCACCAGCGCACCGGCGACCGTCCCGAAGATCGTGCCCGATCCACCGAACAGGCTGGCGCCGCCGATCACGACGGCTGCGACGCTGTCGAGCAGCAACGGCTCGCCGGCCTGGGCCGCGCCCGCGGTGAAGCGCGCTGCATAGAGGGCGCCACCGAGGCCTGCGCACATCGCCGAAAGCACATAGAGGCGCAGGATATGGCCTCTGATGTCGATGCCGGCACGACGAGCCGCCTGCACATTGGCGCCGATGGCGTAGTTATGCTGGCCGAACCGGGTCTGGCTCAGGATGTAGTGCATCGCGACGACGAAAACGGCTGCAATGATGACGAGATAAGGCACACCGTAGAACCTGCCGTTGCCGAGCAGCGCGAACCAGGAATTCTGGACCGGCACCGTCGTGCCGCCGGCGAGCAGGAAAGCAGCGCCGCGCGCGACGCCAAACATGCCAAGCGTGCCGATGAAGGGCGGAATTCTGAGGCGCGAGATCAGCAAGCCGTTGATCATGCCAGGGACTCCCGCGACGATCACGGCCGCCAGAATGCCCACCATCATGGCCAGAGGCACCGGCATGGCGGCGCCAGCCAGATTCGTGGCATGGGCCGCAACAACAGCAGCAAGGCCCATGATGAAGCCCAGCGAGAGGTCGATGCCTCCCGAAATGATGACGAATGTCTGTCCGGTCGCAAGCAGCAACGGCGCCACGGCAAATATCGCAATGGATTGCACGTTGAACGGATTGAGCACGAAGGTCGCGCCGAAGGAGGCCCTCGACCAAACCTCGAAACAGATGATCAGGCCGGCGAGAAACAGCCAGGCGCGCCCTTCGGCGATGCGTCCGAGCCAGGTCCTGGCCGGATCACCATGGTCGGCCTGAGGGGCGACATGGGTTTCGCTCTGCTCGGTTGGTGATGTTGAAGTCATTGACACATCCGATCCGCAGCGCGGCCTCCGTCAACAGGGTCCCAGAGACCCGGCGCTGGTCTCCTCCCGGCAAGCCGGAAGGGGACCAAGCTGGTTGGAATCATTCGGAATAGAGGTACTTCGAGATGTTCGGGTCCGCGATGTTTGACTTGTCCATGATCGTAAAGCCGGTGCCGATCGCAACCGGGATCGACTGGCCGGTCAGGTGGGCGTAGGCAGAAACGACACCAAAATAGCCGATCTCGGCCGGATGCTGGGCAATCGCAACGTCCACCAAGCCGGTGTTGATGTTGTCGACGATGCTGACCGGTGCGTCGAACGCGACGACCTTGATGGTCCCGCTTTGCCCTGCCTGCTTGACGCCGTTCGCCGCGCCGATCGCCGAGAACAGATTTGCACCGAACACACCAACGAGATCGGAGTTGCGCGCGAACGTCGCTTGGAGCTGCGAGGCAGCCTTGTTGGCGTCGTCGTCGTTGAACTGCGTCTCGAGCACGGTGATGTCCGGATGCTTCGCCATCTCCTTCTTGAAGCCCTCTTCACGCTGATCGGTGGTCGAAATGCCGGGCTTGACGTTGGAAACATAGACCTTGCCCTTGCCGCCTATGGCCTTGACCAATGCCCGCGCGGCGATCTCGCCGCCCAGAATGTTGTCCGAAGCAATATAGGACAGCGGGAAATCCGCCTCACCGGCACCGGTCTGGTAGACGCCGCTGCCGATGAAAGTGTCGACGGTGATCACCGGGATGCCGGCATCATTGGCCTTGCGGAGCGGCTCGACCAATTGAACCTTGTCGGTTGGCGCGATCAGGATCGCGTCTGGCTTCTTGGCGATGACCGCGTCAAGCACGGGGACTTGCGTTACCGGATTGAAATCCGAAGCGCCCTGGAACACCAGGGTCACGCCAAGGGCATCGGCCGCCGCCTGAGCGCCTTTGCGCATGGTGATGTAGAAGCCGTCGGTGGTAAGGCCCGGAACGAGAGCAATGGTGAACTTCTTGTCCTGCGCCAAAGCGGGCGTGATCAGCGCCGTTGCGCAGATGGCGAGAGCCGCCAGGGCGGCAACAATCTTCTTCATAACATCCTCCTCATAATTGTTGGCAGATTTGCCGTTGCGATTGATATCGGGAATGGCCGTCAATCTGTTCAGGCTACGAATCGTAAATGCGCTGACGGCCGGAAAACGGGTTTCGCCTGCTTGCTGTTACGGGCAGCTCCTCCCAGGCGCCCAGTCATTAGATCAGCCAGTCGAAACCGACCAGCCCTGCTGCCCGCAGTCCCGTTTCCTCGCATCCGCAAGGTCCAGAGAACTGCGCCGCGCGGCGCGCATGCCCGCCTAGCGGCAGGTTGTAACACTTTGCTGAAAGAAATTGCAACCGGTACTTCCCTGGCCGGAACGCTTTTCAAACCGGACAACATCTGTCTGCTCCGCAGGGCCCGCACGGCAGACTATTGCCCCCAAGTCCCTGACGAGACAACAGGTGATTTCGGGGCCCCAGGCTCCCGGACCGCGTGGCGTCAATCGGTTCAGGATTGATCAGGCGCGCCGATGTCGCGCATCATGGTGTCCGCCTTCTATCGAGGCACGAGAGCCACGAGGATGGCTTGCGCCGTTTTCGTGTCCGTTATCAGGGCATTGATGAGTCTCGCGCGGACGGCACCGATGATGGCCGTCGCCTTCTCCGGCGAGGCGGCAACGCCGATGACCAAGGGGACGGTTCGAAGCTGGGCCGGCGACATTGCGATCATCCGGCCCTCCCCTTCCCACGGGATAAGGGTGCCTTCGGCGTCGAAGTAATGGCGGATGACGTCTCCAGCCGCATGAAACAGGGCCTGTTCGCCCAGTGTGGCCGCGCTCGCCTCGGGCGGATTGATGGCATGGGGCAGGCCGATGCCGACGATCGCAACGTCGGTCCGGTCCCAAAGCGCGACGCTGTCGCGGATGGCCGCATCGCCAAGGAAGACCTCACGCAATTCGGTGGACGGCAGATAGGGCGCATGGATGAAATGCGGCGTCCCGCCGAACTCTTCGGCGGCCAGCCGTACAAACTCGTTGATCTGGAAATGCGCCGCCTGCTGCTGCATGCCGCCGGTGGCAGCGACGGTAAGGACCCCGGGAATGCGCGGCAGGCCTGCCCGGATCACCTCGCGGATGGCTCGCCCCCAGCCGACGGCAACCACCGAGCCGGCCGTCAGTTCCGCTTGCTTGAGCAAGGCGCCGAGCGGTGCGGCGAGCGCCGTCAGCGCTCCGGCTGCCGGCGTTTCGACGACCGCGGCGTCGCGCAGCCCCAACCCGTCAATCAACTGCCTGGTGATGTCCTCGGGCGTCACAAGATCGAGAACCTCGATCCGCACGATGCCCTCTGCTCTCGCCCGCTGCAGCAAACGCGATATGGTGGCGGTGGAGACACCGAGCCGGCGCGCGATGTCGACCTGCGACATCTCCGCCTCGTAGTGCATTTTGGCGACCGTATGCAGCATCGTCCGCGATGCGGCCGCATCTTGTGTGGGAGGGACAGACAGCTTGCAATTCCTTTCAGCAATGTGTTACAGACCCATCAACCGATGGGAGTTATCGCGCAATTCCGGCAGACTCGCAACTCGGGTTCGTTTCCACCGAACGTTGCGGCCAAGCCAGATTTCCCGGTTCGATAGCGCATCAAAGCGGCAAACCTTCCTGCCGGCGGGCAGGCAAAAACTGAAGATTTCTTGTTCCACGGATCTGCGCCTTGGTGAATGGGCGCCAACATCGGACAAAAGACCATGACAAAGATGACGACGGCGGAGTTACGCGGCTATCAGCAGATATGCGGCAAGGACGGGGCCATGATGGCCATCGCCTGTGACCAGCGCGGCGGCATGCGGACCTTGTTGGCGTCGGACCCTGCCGAACAGGCCAAGATCACCAACGACATGCTCGGCGACACCAAGGCGGACATCACGCGATACCTCGCCAGCCAGGCATCCTGCGTGCTGCTCGACCCGCTCTGCGCGGTGCCGCGGGTTGTCGATGAAGGGGTGCTGAACCGAGATACGGCTCTGCTCATCGGCCTCGACGCCTCGGGCTTCGACGTCTCGCCCGCCGGCTACCGCCTGTCGCGCCTCGTCCCCGACATCGACGCACGCCGCGTCCGCGAACTCGGTGGCACCGGCGGCAAGATCATGGTCTATCTCAGGGCCGACAGACCGGAGGCGAACGAGCATAACGTCGCCATTCTGCGCCAGTGCATCGCCGACTTCGGGCAAGAGGACCTGCTGCTCGTCGTCGAATTCCTGACCTACCAACTCGAAGGCGAAAGCCTTGAAGATCATGCGGCCAAGATCCCCTGGCTTGTCGAAGAGGGCACACGGATATCGCTGGAATGTGGGGCAAAGGTACTCAAGCTTCCTTATCCCGGAACGCCGGAAGCCTGCGCCAGGATCACCAGCATGGCTGGCGAGGTGCCGTGGGCGGTCCTCTCCGCCGGCGTCAACCACACGACCTTCCTGGGCCAGGTCGAGATCGCGATGAAGAACGGCGCGTCAGGCGTCATCGCCGGCCGGTCGCTGTGGAAGGACTGCATCTCGCTGGACCGTGACATTCAGCGGGAAAGGCTTAAGACCATCGCAGTGTCGAGATTGCACGAGCTTCAGGCCGTGATCGGAAACTACCGGCAGAAAGCCGCTTAGTCATTCGCCGTTCACACCGGGCACACACGGGACGTCATGCCTCATAGTTCGATGGCCATCGGGATCGATATCGGCGGCACCAATCTGCGCGCCGCCCGCATTTCCGGCACAGGCGAAATCCTTGACCGCATGTCCGAAAAGAGCGCGCCGGACCCGGCGCTCATGCTCTCCCGGATCGCCGAGATGGTGCGCCGGCTCGATTCTCCGGAGGTTGCCGCCATCGGCATCGGCGTCCCGGGACGCGTCGATGTGCGGCGTCGCGCCGTCTTGTCCGGAGGCTATGTCAACCTCGCCTCGGTCTCCCCGGCACAACGGCTGGAAAGCCTGGCGGGCAAGCCCGTCGTGATCGACAATGATTGCAACATGGCACTGGTCGCCGAGATGGCTCGAGGCGCCGCCATGGGTCACGAAAACATCGTCATGTTCACCATCGGGACCGGCATTGGTGGTGCCGTGGCTCAAGACCGGCAGATCGTCCGCGGCAAGGGGACGGCGGGGCAGCTCGGCCATATCACTGTCGACATATCAGGCGAAGCCTGCGTCTGCGGCCGGCGCGGCTGCGTTGAAACCACCAGCTCCGGTACAGCACTTGGCCGTCACATCTCACGCGCAGGCCTCGGTCCGGATATCTCGGTCGATCAGCTTTTCGCCCGGGATGCGAGCGGCGACATGCCGGTGCGCGGGATACTGGAAGCCTGGGCCAGACCGTTGCGTGCGGCAATCGATACAGCGGTGGCGATGTTCGCCCCCGATCTGGTGCTGCTCGGCGGCGGACTTGGCCAGGCGGCCCATCAGGCGCTTGCCAAGGCTCCGGCCTTGGCTCCCTGGTACCAATGCCCGGTTGAACCGGCGCAACTCGGCGACGACGCCGGCGTCATCGGCGCCGGTCTGCAAGCGCTGGCAGGGCAGGCGGCAGTTACGGCCTCGCCGGTGACCTCGCCATCCGCTGGACTCAACCCGGGCCGGCGTGCCGTGCCCGGCCAGCGCGCCGTGCTGGTCAACGGCATCCCCGCCAGCGGCAAAAGCACGGTCTCGCGCGGTATCGCCGACCGCCTAGGATGGCCATTGCTTACGCTCGATACCATTAAGAACCCGTTCCTCGAAGTGCTCGGCGGCGGCGATCGTGAATTCAACCGCTCGCTCGGTCGCGCCAGTTATGAAGCCATCTGGTCGGTCGTCGGCGAAGCTCCCGCGGGCACAACAGTTGTCGTCGATGCCTGGTTCGGCTTCCAGCCGCGCCAGGTGCTCGAGGATCACCTGCGAAGGGCTGGTGTCGAGCGGACCGCCGAAATCTGGTGTCATGCACCCGGCGAGGTTCTTGCCGAGCGCTATCGCGCACGGCTCGACCAGCGTCCCGCTGGCCACCCCGGGGCGGCCTATGTCCCCGAGCTGATCGAGCTGGCCAAGCGCGCCGAGCCGCTGCGGCGTGGACCGCTCTTTGATGTCGATACGACAAAACCAATCGCTTTCGATGCCATCACGCAATGGCTGCGGGCGACGATTGACACATAGGCAGGCGAAGCTTGCGCGCCTGAAATGATGATCCGCGCGCGACTTATCCGCGGCGTGATTCACTCGTGCTCTTGATTTTGATGCCGGGAGCGGAAGCTCGCGCTGGATCGAGGTGACATGGATGACCACGCCCGAGCCTTGCTCCATCATCATCGGTAACAGGGCAGATCAAGCAGGGTTCATCGGCTTCGCGCGAGGATGATTTGGAACAACGGGAAGACCAAAGACGTTCGTGCATATTGCATCCGCCAGCCACAGGTCTAACGCTTGCTATTCTCAGTAGTTCGAGGCGTACCATGTTTCGCAACTCGGGCATCATTTCTCTGCCTCGCCCGCTTGAGCGTCGTGTGGACACTCTTGCCCAGTCGTTCATGCGCCAGCGGCTCGGATCTCAGATGGACTTCTCGACTCCGGAAGGCGAGCCGGCGCTGTTACCACCCAATTCCGTAACCTGGCGCATTTTCAAGAACCCTGTTGCGCTGTTCATCGGCGGGGTAACGGCGGTGCTGCTCGAATTGGCAGAGCCGCGGGTTCGCGACGCCATTTGGCAGCACAGCAGCTTCCGCTCCCTCGCGCTCCGACGATTGCAGCGTACGGGCCTCGCTGCTTTGGTCACGGTCTACGGCCCCCGATCCAAGGCTAAGGCCATGATTGAAGATGTGGTCAGGATGCATGGGCGCGTTTCGGGTCGAACCAGCGAAGGCGAGCCATACCACGCCACCGACCCGGAGCTGCTGGACTGGGTGCAAGCGACGGCCGCGTTTGGTTTCATGGAGGCCTATCACACCTATGTGCATCGTCTGCATTTTTTCGAACGGGACGCGATGTTTGCTGAGGCTCGCCCCGTGGCGCTTCTCTATGGTGCGGGCGGCGCGCCCACGTCTCAGGCCGAGCTTTACGCGCTGTTCGACGTGATGAGGCAAAGACTCGTCGCGTCGCCGATCGTCTCGGAGTTCCTGCAGATCATGGAAGAAGTTCCCGCCTTGCCGGGAGTTGCTCGACCCCTTCAGCGGCCGCTTCTGAAGGCGGCCGTCGAGATCCTACCCCAATGGGTCCGCAAGCGGTTGGAACTCGGCGACCGCTGGACCTTGAAGCCGTGGGAGCGTGCTGTTGTGAAGACGACGGCTGCAATTTGCGACAGCACCGCGCTTCATTCATCACCAGCCGTCCAGTCGTGCCGCCGCCTCGGCCTTTCCGAGAGCTATCTCTATCGCCGAACGGCATCCGAAAACTTACACAGAACCGGACAGTGTTCCTTGACCTAAATGTCAGGCCCGCGTCGTGCAGACGTTCAGCTTCTAGTTAACGCGTCTTGAAGGCACGAACTCGATAGCCCACTGGACGGTGGGGCGTGACGGAGGCCCGCCAAGCAGATGCGAACAAACTACCGGACGGCTGCCGGCAACAGTGAAGCCGTCGTACCGTCAAAACCGGCATGGGCCGGCTCGTGGCCGGAGCCGCCGCCCGAGATGACCGTGTAGCCCTTCTCGGTGACTGTCAAAGTCACGATCCTGATCCGCGGGTCAAAGAGCGCCTCCAGCAGCTGAGCGGGGCCCTCCGGTGCGACAAGAATATGGCCGATAGAACCGACTATCCGAAGGCTCGTCTGTTCATCTTGACGACTGACAACTGTGTACAAACCATCTTGGGGAGCAAGCGCGTCCCGCGTGTCCGAACTCCGGGGGAGGCTGCAATGATGCCCCAATCGAGTTGTCCCGCGGCCAAGCAATCACCGTATAGATTGCCTGATGGCCCTGTGGAAGTTGCCGATACCGAGATGCACGATTCCGGGCGTCACACTCCGTCGATCGTACCGATGAATTTGGACACCGGCCGATGCGAGCGCCAAATTGGCGTAAGAACGACGATTTTCCATTGTATGCAGCTCAATCGAAATGGAGACCACCGTTCATGTCGATAACCTCACCCGTGATGAACCCGGCTAGAGGTGACGCGAGGAATGAAACGGTGTGGGCGACTTCTTGAGGTTCGCAAAATCGCCCGACCGGGATTTGAGCAAGCTGGGCCGCGCGCTGTTCGTCGTTGAGCTGTTCGGAAACCATCGGCGACATTACGTAGGCGGGGGCAATTGCATTCGAGGTTACGCCCTGGCCAGCGGTCTCGCGGGCAATCGAAAAGGTCAGCCCTATCATCGCGCTTTTCGAAACTGAATACGCCGTCCCTGCGGTCAAGCCTCCGCTTTTGGCGGCATAGGAGGAGATATTGACCACCCGACCCCACCGTTTCGACCGCATCCCTGGAAGAAATATCTGGGCGAGAAGGAATGCGGCTTCTACGTTGACTATGTTGACCCTTCGCCATTCCTCGATCGAGGTATCTGCCATTTTGTGGTTCGACAGAATGCCAGCATTGTTGACCAAAATGTCGACCGAACCGAAGTGCTGAAGAACCTTCTCCGCCGCCGCGCGCGTTGAACTCTCAACTGCCAGATCAACACCGACGGCAACGGCGCCATGCCCTATCCGCGACGCCAGCGCCTCTGCGGCCTTGGGGAGCAGATCCAGGACTGCTACTTGAGCGCCGGCGCGCGCCAGTTCCACTGCGATTGCGGAGCCGATAGCGCCTGCGCCTCCAGTTACGACAGCGGTTTTTCCTTCTAGCGATTGCAAGCGGGAATTCTCCATTGCTTGGTCAGACGGCGGCATGGCGTGTGTCCGACGCATGCGCGTCGAAAAGGACAAAGATTTTATCGAGATGGGCGACCAATGCGGCTTCCGCACCGGGTCCGTCATTGGCATCCAGCGCATCCAGAATTGCCAAATGCTCCTGCAGCACAACCGCAAATCGTGCGGCATTGCCGGAGAAACGAATAAAGCGAGTCAGCTTGGCTTTAGCAGCGTGGATGGTCGTCCAAACTCCCGGTCGCTGCGCGAAAGACGCAAACAATTGGTGAAAATTCTCGTCATTGTCGTGAAATCCGTCAATATCGCCCTCAGCGATACTCCGTTCTTGAGCCGCCACCAGTGAACGCATTTCAGCGCTCATCGCTGGCGTCCAACGCGGCGCAACTTCGCGAAGAAGGCAAGTTTCCAGAGAACGGCGGACAAAATGGCTGTCTTGGATGCTGACGATATCAATTTGCGAAACAAAACTGCCGAGCTGCGGAAAGACACTTACAAGTCCGTCTTCGGCCAATCTTTGGATCGCTGCCCTCACAGGTGTGCGAGACACATTGAACTGGCGACACACCGCGTTTTCACTAATCGATTCGCCCGGCAAGAGCTTCGCACGCACGATTGCCTCGCGCAGGACGGAGTAAATTTGCTCACTCGCCGAACTGCGCCGGTTCAAAAACACGTCTAGTTCAGCCAATCCGGAAGACATGGCTTTCGCTCCATTCTGGTCGAAACGCGATATCGCGTTCCGCTCGCCTTCTTGCACAATGTCCTCCGAAAAATGCCATCAACAAAAAAGCAGTTGCACCTTGTATACAAGTGTACTAGAACTTCTGCGGTGAATGCAAGGCATTTGCGCTGGCGGTCTCGACAATTTTAAGCGGGAAGGCGGCGCTCTCAACGGGAGGAGTTTTGATGTCGAACTATTTGCGTCGCGTGCTCGCGATTGGACTGCTATCCGCAATAGGCGTGGGGTCCGCCTTCGCCGCTGGAGATTCAAAAATTGCGCTGGTTCCCGGAGGTCCGCACCCCTACTTCGCGGCGTGGGAGCAAGCTGGTAAGGATGCTGCCAAGGATTTTGGCCTGGCCGCAGCAGACTATAAGGTGCCGCAAAAGTGGGAACTCAGCCAGCAGAACCAGCTGCTCGAGAGCCTTTTGACCCAGGGTTATAACGGCTTTCTGATTTTCCCAGGTGACCCCGTCGGATCGGTCAGTACCGTCGACGAGCTCGTGTCCAATGGCGCGCCTGTCATCGGCGGCGCAGGGTGCTTCAAGGATCCTTCTTCAGCAACCTTCTGCCTCGGCACCGACACTGGCAATTCAGCATACATTGGAACCAAGGAGCTTTTGAAAACACTGACGGGCACCAAGAAGCGCATTGCTCATTTCACCGGCTTCCTTGTTGATCCGAATACCCAGCTTCGCATCGACGCCGTCAAAAAAGCGGCGGAGGAAGAAGGCGCAACGGTCGTCCAGGTCATCGCTGACATTGATGCGCCCGAGCCAGCCGAGGAAAAGATTAATGCCTACCTGGCAGCTCACGCCAACGACGTCGATGGCATCATCACGACCGCTTGGGTCCCTGCGGTTGTAGCCTCGAACGCAGTCCGAAAGATCGGCGACAAGCGGATCAAGATGGTAGCCATTGATCACGATCAAGTTGTGTTGAAGGCCATCAAGGATGGCTTTGTGAATGGCACAATGCTGCAGAATCCGTATGGCCAAGGCTATATCGGCACTTTCGTTCTCGACAAGCTTCGTTCGGGTTGCGCGGTCAAGACCGATGCGCCTTTTAAGAAGAATGCCCTCACTGACAAGTTCATCGACTCGGGAACCGTCTATGTCGCGGCCGACAAAATCGACACTTATGTTGACGCCATGCGCGACACGACCAAGAAGCTCTTTGAAACCTTCCAGGCGACTTATCTGACCTGCAAGTAACGAGACTTCCGCCAATGCCGCCGGGCTGCGTTCAAGCAGACCCGGCGGTCGTCCAACCAAATTGCACGGTGTCTGTCGTGACCCAGAGCCAGGCCTGATAAGATGGCAGCCTAGCCATTGAAGGTGCGAAACCATGTCTTATTCAGATGTGCCGGCGAAGGGTCCCAGTGGCGACATCGTCGGCAAGCCGCGCAGGAATGCCACCGAGACGCGATTCTATCTGACCAATGAGTTTGGGCTCATTGCCCTCATTGTGGTCTTTGCGCTGGGCTTCAAATTCACAACAGAGGGTTTCTTTTCGGCCTTCAATTTGTTCACCCTCGGTCGTATCGCAGCCGTCAACATCATGATCGGCTTGGCCATGATGGTCGTCGTTATAACTGGGGGGTTGAACCTTGCTGTAGGGGCGATCGGCGTTTGTGCCGCAATGACTTGCGGCTATCTCATTGAGGTCGTCGGGCTTCCGTGGCCACTCGCAATTCTCTCAGCCGTGGCCCTTGGCGCCTTGCTGGGCTTTATCAACGGATGGACTTCCGTTCGCACAGGATTGCACAGCTTCATCATCACGCTCGCGACAATGAGCATTTTCTTCGGCGTAATGATCTTCCTGACGCGTGCAGAATCCTATCGCGCTCTGCCACCCGTCTTTGCAGCGTTCGGACGCATCAAGCTGTTGGGTTTTTTCTCTCCGCTCCTCCTGGTTAGCCTCATGGCTGCATTGGTTCTAGGATATCTTTATAATTTGACAGCGGTTGGGCGGGAGATGCTGGCTGCTGGCGCCAAGCCCGAAGCGGCGGAGATGTCCGGCATAAATGTCGGGCGCATCTTCATATACTGCCACATGCTGTCTGGCGCGCTCGCCGCCTGCGCGGCTCTGATGCTAGTCGCACGCAATGGAGCGGCGATCCCATCAATGGCGGGACAACTCGGACAGGACTGGCTGCTCATCGCGTTCCTTGGTCCTGTGTTGGGGGGAACACTTTTGGCGGGCGGCAAGGCATCGGTGCTGGGGACGTGCCTAGGTGCGTTTCTGGTGACGATGCTGACTAGTGGTTTGCTTCTATTACAGCTGGGCGATTTCTGGATTCAGAGCTTTTTGGGTCTGCTTTTGCTGGCTGCGGTATTGATGGACAAAACACGCCGAACCTTTCTGGCCCGGAGGAACATGGCATGAACGGCTCCTTCGCCAACGCCGTGCGGAGCGACTGGTTTGGGCCGCTGCTGGTTACGATCGTCGCCGTTGCGATCGTGGGGGGCTTCAACCCATCATTCCTATCGCCATTGAATATTCAGGTGCTGCTGCTCGCAATTGCAGTAAATGGCCTGATCGCGTTTTCGCAAATGCTCATCATCGCTATCGGTCAGATGAATTTGTCTGTCGGGGCTATCGGCGGTCTTTGCGCTATTGTTTTCGCCGGCATGATGGACGCGTGGCACGTGCCCGCATCCCTTGCCGCCTTAACCGCGCTGTCGCTCGGGGTCATATGCGGCGTAATAAACGGATTTCTGATCGCCCGAACTGGCATTTCGGCGTTCGTAATTACCCTCGCCAGCCTGTCCGTTTACAAGGGCATCAATTTGGGCATCACACATGCCCAACCCTTTTATGATATCTCAGACGGCGTGAAATCCATCGGACAGGGCGCGATCTTCGGGATCATTCCTTGGTTGATGCTCCCGACCATGGCTGTCGGGCTAGCCTTGTGGTTCATGCTTAATCGGCAACCCATAGGGCGGTTTATTTTGGCAGTCGGCGGCAATCAACATGCCGCAGAATTGTCGGGAATATCGATTGCAAATACAGTTGTCATCGCGCACGCCCTTTCGGGGTTTCTTGCAGCGCTTGCCGGTCTTCTCCTTGTTGCCCGTTTACAAATGGGTCAACCGACGATCGGCGACGACTGGCTAATTTTGTCTTTTGCCGCGCCCGTGATCGGCGGCGCGGTCTTGGCCGGCGGACACATCAGCGTGCCCGCTACGCTGCTCGGGGTGGTGATCGTTGCAATAATCACACAAGCCCTAGTGCTTTTCGACATCGACCCGTTCCTCGTGCAGGTCGTGCTGGGCGCAATGATCTTGGCGGCAGTCGGCGCCAATCGTTTTCGCGAAAGTCGTTTGTCACGAAATCTCAAGAGGCTCTGAAATGGCGAGCGAGATAGCGTTCCAGGCTCTGGGCATTGAGAAGTCCTTTCCAGGCGTAAAGGCCCTAAAGGGCGTTTCCCTGACACTTAAAACTCATTCCATACATGCTTTGCTCGGCGAAAACGGCGCAGGGAAGTCAACGCTTATCAAGATCATTACCGGTGTTCACCACCCCGATGCCGGCCGCCTCATCCTGGAGGGCCAAGAGGTTCATTTCGGCTCGCCGCGCGAGGCCATCGCTCATCGTGTTGGCGTCGTACATCAAGAACGGAATCTTATCCCGAGGTTTTCTGTTGCGGAAAATATCCATCTCGAGCAACTTGGGGCTTCGTTGCTAAAGCCGGTGGACTATGCCGACTTGAACAAGCAGGCCGCGCGTTGGCTTGAGGCCCTCGGCCTAGACATCGACCCAAGAACCCCGGTATCGCGCCTTAGCGTCGCCAAGATGCAGCTGGTCGAAATCGCCAAGGCCTTGTCTCTGCGCTCGCGAGTGCTTCTCCTGGATGAACCAACCGCATCACTTACCTCGAGTGAAACTGATCTATTATTCTCGTTTTTGCGAAAGCTGCGAGACCAAGGCGCCAGCCTGCTATTTGTCAGCCATAAGCTGGAAGAAGCGCAGGAGCTTTGCGACAGCGTCACAGTGCTGAGGGATGGGTCGAATGCCTGTGAAAGCCGGCCAATGGAGGGCCTGGGGCGGCAAGACATTGTCCGATTGATGATCGGCCGGGCCGAGGGTGAAGGCGGCTGGCGGGAGCGCAACTCGACTGGGGCTCCTCCGGCCATCGAGCTCAAGAACATTGAAACATCTTTAGGCCATTCGGACGTCAATCTGCATGTCCGACAAGGCGAGATTGTGGGCCTCTATGGCCTCGTGGGCGCCGGAAGGACCGAGCTTGCAAAATGCATCCTGGGTCAGTTTCCGCTGACGGCTGGTACCGTCGAGATCGACGGGAAGCCGGTTAAGATCAGGTCGGTCGGCGAAGCCATCCACACGCATCGTGTGGGATACGTCAGCGAAGATCGAAAGGGCGAAGGTCTGGTCTTGATGCATTCGGTGCTGTCAAATGCTGGAATTGCAGTGTGGCGCCCCCTTTCGGCACTTCTCGGATTCCTCACCGACCGCCTCGTGCGACACAAGGTAACGCCATACATCGAGAAGCTTGAGGTGAAAACACCCAGCCTCGCGCAGACGGTGGCCAACCTTTCGGGTGGCAATCAGCAGAAAATCAGCGTCGCCAAATGGCTGGCAGCAGGCGTCAAGATCTTGCTGGTTGACGAGCCGTCAGTCGGCATCGACATCAAGACCAAGGCTTACCTGCACGATTTGCTGCGAGAACTTGCCGACAACGGCACTGCCATTTTGCTGATCACGAGCGACATGCCCGAAATGATCCTGCTCGCTGACAGGATTCTGGTCATGAACGACTACCGGCTTCAGGGCCAGTTAATCAATGACGGATCCTATGCCGGCATGAGCGAGGGCATCATGAATCTGATCCATAGGGCTGAGGCCGCCTAAGCTCCTCACACTTTCAGGACTTTTCACCATCGGCCAAGAGGATCCCGTGGACAGGCGTGAGTTCGATCTCGAACAGATCATGGAGCCACTGCTGGCCGCCAGGCGGAAGCTGCGCGAGGAATTTGCGCACCTGCACAGACAAGTGCTGGCGATCGCCAGGGGCGATGCTACCTGCCGGCGCTTGATGACGGTCCCTGGTGTCGGCTCCATAGTGGCGCTCGCGTACACCGCGACGATCGACATTCCACAACGGTTCAGAAACTCCAAGGCGGTAGGGCCGATCCTGGGGCTGACACCGAAGCTCGACGAGTCCGGCGAAAGCAAGCGCGTTGGAGGCATCTCACTCTGCGGGGACGGCATGATGCGAACATTGCTCTATGAAGCAGCCCAAGTCATGCTGACGCACGTGAAGAAATGGTCATGGCTGAAGGCCTGGGCGATGAACGTCGCCAAGCGGCGCGGCTTGCGCAGGGCGATAGTCGCGCTCGCACGTCGCCTGGCGGTCGTCATGCACCGCATGTGGCTGGACAACAGCGAGTTCCGCTGGACGCGGGAAACCATGGCGTCAGCCGTGTGACAAAAGGCCGGGAAGAAGAGGTAGAGAGTTCCGCCCAGCGCGGAAGCACGTCCTTCGCGGGACGAAGGATGAGGTGAGTTCGCGATCATGGGCGCACCGGTCATGTCATGCTGGCCAGGACGCGAATCAGATTGTTCCGCCTTATTCTCTGAATCCCATCAAGGCAGGGCCAATGGGCCGATCCCGGAGAGAAGCACGAACCCGCGAATGATGTCAGAAGCTAGTAAGGCAGAAAATGGCAAAAGCGCTTGACCCCAAGCCGCCGAATAGAGAAGCCATGATCCGAGCTCCAATCAGCTTGGGTAGTGGTTAGGCCGTGCAAGGTGTAACGAGCACCTCGTGCGGCCGCATCTTTGTCTTCCAAAATGTCACTTTTTGTGACTTTTAACAAGCAGAATATCATGAAAAAAGACATATCGCCCCAGCAGCTCCGCGCCGCCCGAGCCTTAATTGATTGGACGAGAGAGGATCTGGCTAACGCATCGGGGATAACCGTTCGCACGCTCGTCAGAATTGAGAATGCCCAAACC
Source organism: Mesorhizobium sp. M0145 (assembly GCF_040322355.1). Classification (NCBI taxonomy): domain Bacteria; kingdom Pseudomonadati; phylum Pseudomonadota; class Alphaproteobacteria; order Hyphomicrobiales; family Phyllobacteriaceae; genus Mesorhizobium; species Mesorhizobium sp. M0145. The sequence goes on along the minus strand of NZ_JAMYTK010000024.1, from coordinate 54,333 downwards.
ACTTCGAGGCAAACCACGTTTGACGCGTTAGTTGCGGCGCTCGAAACTGCCGGGATCGAATTCATCCCGGAAAACGGTGGTGGTGCTGGCGTTCGCCTGGCGCGTAGATCTAACAGTCCAAAAGGCCAAATGTGACCGTTTTGCATAGACCGGCTGTCGTTCGTAACCGTGGCCTGCGGGATTACCGAAAGCCGCAATTGCGTATCCGACCTGTTGGAGCGGCGCTCGACTGGTCAGAGGGAAGGCTTGGCGCGCTGCTCCTCAATAGGTGAGCTAGCAACAGCTCGTCTGGACCGAAGACGATCCGCTCCGAGGCCGCCCGAAACGGCGGCGAAATTCTCAAGGCTCTGACGGATGGAGCAACAGAATTCCTTGTGGAGCGCGGCAGCGGAACCTGGAGTAGGAAAGGCCTTGGTGAGCACCATACCTCAGCCGTCACATCCCGATTCCGCGCTTTCTGCCGAAGCTCCAGTCGATGCCGCCGCTGTTTTGCACGAGGCCGGTGATGTGCTGGCCGATGCGCCCTTCCAGCATCGGCTGCCAGGGCACGAGCCGAAAGCCGAGACCATTGTCCAGCATGGCGAAGCGCCCGCTCGCAAGACTGACGGGGCCAAGCAGCGTGCCGCCGACATGATTGCCGGGCTGGACGGGCGCGAAAGTGAGGCCGCGCGCAGCGGCCATTTCTTTGCCGACGCGCGCGACCTCCTGACGCTCCAGCGTAGCGACCAGGTCGCGCGAGAAGGTGATTGTCCCGCTCGTCGCATCGCGTGCGGCATGGCCCATCCCGACAAGCTGGGCAGCCCGTTTATCGAGCGCGTTGTCGACGTCGAGACCAAAGCCTGACCTCACCAGCGGCATGGGGATCCTGGCCGTAAGCTCCCGGTCGAGCCAGGTGGCGCCGTCGCTGCCGATCTGCGCGTCGAGGTCAAGCGTCGAAAGCACGCGGATGGAGAAGTCCTTGCCGCGGCTGCGGGCATCGTAGGCGATGCCGCGCTCGGGCAAGTTTTCCGGAATGCGCCAGTGGTCTTCGTCGATGCGCTCGACATGGCCGGCCCGGCGCAGCGCTTCGAGACGGCGGACATGGAAGCGGACGAAGGCGTCCGGGTCCTTGCCCTGCTGCAAAAATGTTTCCCGGATCGCCTCCAGGTGCCTGCTCGGCCGATAGATGCCATCCTCGCCGGCTGCGACGCCGATGTTGCGGTCGGCGGCACGCGGCTCCTCCTTCGGCGGGATCGGATCAAGCGCTACGATATGGCCGCGCTGGATGTCTTCGAGCTTTGCCGCATCGGCGGTCTCGACATAGTGGGTGCGCCCGTCGACTCCGTTGATGACGAGCGACAGCTTATCGCTCATCTCGCCGCCGGCAAGACCCTTGGCGAGCACACGGCCGACGACCGGCTCGGTGATGGTCTGGCGGTGCATGACATATTGCGCCGCGCCCCGTTCATCGGCGAGGCCGTGCTCCTCGAGTGCCCGGTGCATGGTCTTGATGATGTCGTTGCGCTCGCCAAGCGCGCGCAGCGTGCTTTCGGCTTTGTCGGAGATCAACCACCGGCCGGGCTCGATCTCGCTCGCCAGGCCGAAGTGCCGCAGTCTCTTTGCCCGATCGATCAGCAGGTAGCGGTTGCTGGAAATGGTGTAGCTGTCGCTGGCATTGGGACGGAGGTCGACAAGATCGTGCTCGTGCTGTTCGGCGATCAGCATGCGGTCGAGCCGGGTCAGCCGTTCGGCACCCACTTCGTTGGCCAGCTTGCGGGCGACCTCGACCTCGCTTTGCAGGCCGAGTTCCGTTCGACCAGCTCGCTTGCCCGGTGACGAATGCCATGGGCGATGTAGTCGCCGGCGATGTTCAGGATCTTGCTGTCATCGGTGACGCCGCGCACCAGGATATGGGTGTGCGGATGACCGGTGTTGTGGTGGTCGACGGCGATCCAGTCGAGGCGCGTGTTGAGGTCGGTCTCTATCTGCCGCATGAGATCGCGGGTGAAGGAGCGCAGGTCTTCCATCTCCGCGGCATCCTCCGGCGCGACGATAAAGCGGAACTGATGCCGGTCGCCGCGGCCGCGCTCGACGAAGGCCTTTGCGTCGGCCTCGTCGTCGACGGCCGAGTACACCCTGCCCTTCTCGCCGTCTCTGGTGACGCCGTCGCGCTGAAGATAGCGCAGATGCGCATCGACGGCCTTGCTGGTCGTCACGAACTTTTGGCCGCGCCCGGTGGTCCCCTTGCCTCGTCCTGGCAACTTGACGACGCGCGCCTTCACGACGACGCGGCGGGAGCGAAAGCGGACGCCATTGCCGTCCTGCTTCCAACCGCCACCATCCCTTGGCAACTCTGCTGCCAGCTTGCCGCCGCGGCCGCGGGCGTTGAAGCGGCCACTCCCCTTCCCGGCACCGCTGCTTGCACCGAGGCGATAGGGATTGCCGCCCTGCTTGCGGATGGCAATCTCGACCTGGCGCACAAAGGGCAGCGTGCGAGAATTGACCGGCGCGCCGCTACGCCGCGTCCGGCCGGTGCGAACCTGGAATTGGTCGCTGTCACGATCTGCCATGACGGCAGCATCGGGCGTCGGGATTCGCTCTTCAAGACGGCCGGAACGCTGAGCGTGCTATGGAGCGCAAAGACTTGCTGTGGCGTATAAACGGCGGATCGCACATCGCCCGGGCACCGCACCTTTACTTTTCAGATCAGCAGGATAGCGGACCAACCGGCACCCGCCACACCTCGCGTGGTGCCTCCCGGTGTCCGCATGTGCCGGAAAAAACAATGTGCAGACACACACTTACGAGCGAAGCGAGGGCGAGCGCCAGCTCGCTTTATCTTGCTGTCCCCCACCACCCTCGCTGTCCCCCACCACCCTCGGTAACCGTCCGGATCCTGCACATCTTTCGGGTCGTGCAATCTCGCAACATGTGACGTTCCTTGCTATTGAGAGATTTCCGGCGGTGCCTCAACGTTCCTGGGACAAGGCCAACAACCCGTGCTGGTCGACGCATGACGCGACCTGGTATCGGGCCGTTTTGAGGCGGAGGAATATTGCCGCCGGCGCAAGCTTTCGACGAAGACTTTTGAGCTGTGAGTGCGCCATCTGGTGAGCCCGGAAGATCGGCGCAAACGTGCGGAATATCTGCGGAAATTGCGCCAGGAAAAGCCGGAAAAGCGGGGCAAGAAAGGGCCGCCGAAGCGACGCAAGAGCCCGCGCCGCTACCGCTACAGCGTGCGTACGGACACCGGTCCGATTGCCCTGCAGGCGTTCTGGGGCAAGCATGTGGAGGCGATGAACTGGAGCGGGTTGGGGCTTGCCGAATATGCCGCGGCGCTCGGACTTTCGCCCCATGCGCTGCGCAAATGGCGCGCTCGTCCCCGAGGAATTCGAGGCCGAAGTGGACTGGCGATCTCTGTTGCATCCGAGTGCGCGGGCTCAATTCAGCAGCGCTGCTAATTGCGTACGGCGCCAATGTCACTTGACACCGCCGTTGACGGGCGGTCGAACCGGCGCCGCTTCAGCGACGCACAGAAGCAGGCGATCGTGCAGGAGACGGAGAAGCCCGGCGTCAGTGTGGCGGAGGTTTGCCGCCGCCATGGGATGGCCACCAGCATGCCTTCGGCCGGCGTGTCCAGTTCGGCGTGACCGCTCGCAAGGCGCCGCAATTGGCAACGGTTGCACTCATCCATGGGACGGAAACCGAACCGCCGGTACTGACTGCCCTGCGCAATCTCGTACGACCGCCGGACGGCGTGATGACAGCCCAACTGGACGACGGGCGGCGCGTCTTTGCATCCGTCGGCACAATGCAGATGCAGTCCAGCAGCATCTCGCGGCGAGGAAGAACGCATCATGATCTCGTTCCGACGGGGGTGAAGGTGCATCTGGCGCTCGGTCATACCGACATGCGCAAGGGGCTCGATGGGCTCGCGGCGCCGTGGTGTCAAACGAGTTGTCAGCTGCGGGGTGGCAAGCGCTTCAAAAGCAGCACGCCGTTCATCAGATATTCGTTGAGCCAGTAGGCGGCAGCCGTTCGGGCGCATGCCGGCTGCCATGTCAGCAACATCCATCCTGCCGATCGGCGCGAGGCGGTGCAGCCCACCTGAATGAGTCCCACAAGAGGTACACGCGAGGGCCAATTCATGCCGGGGCGAGACCAGGACCGCGGCACAGAGTGTCGCGACGACAATTGTTCATGGCTCAATCCTGCGACGCAGGAGCCATGATTCATGGCGCTGGCTTGCGTTGGGCTGTGCGCTTGGCGCGCGGAGAAGCGAGGGGGAAAGCCTTCCTGCTTCCCCGACGCGATCGGCAACTTGTCTGCAGCCGGACCGAACGATCGCAGCGACACTTGCCTGCTTGATATTTACACGGAATGAGGTTTGTTGGCGGAGTAACGAATTATTTGCCTGGATTGGCGAATAGACAGACCATCCGTTTTCAAAGCGCGCTTTGGACAAGAGGAAATTCGATGACCGTTTCTCCAGACCCAAGCGACCAGGCTGATCTCGTATCAATCACCGCTGACATCGTTTCCGCCTACGTTTCGAACAATCCGTTGCCGGTCGGCGAGTTGTCGAAGCTGATCGGGGATGTCTATGTCGCTTTGCAAGGGATCGGCACACCTGTGGCTCCGACCGCAGCCAAACTGGAGCCGGCGGTGTCGATCAAGAAGTCAGTGTCACCTGATTTCATCATATGCCTGGAAGACGGGAAAAAGTTCAAATCCTTGAAGCGGCATATCGGAACGCACTACAATCTGAGTCCGGACGAATACCGCCAGAAATGGAACCTGCCCTCCGACTATCCTATGGTTGCGCCGAACTACGCGGCGACTCGCTCGGCCCTGGCAAAATCAATAGGATTGGGCCGCAAGGCGGCAGCGCCAGCGACAGCTGCGGCGGAAAAACCAAAACGAGCTGCTCGCGCGCCAGCGGCGGCAGCAATTGCCACGGCAATCAAATCGCCGGTGAAGAAGGCGCGCAAAACACCCGTCAAAGCATAGCGTGCTGCACCAGATAGAGGTGCAGTGGCGAACCTGAACATGGCGAAGCCCCGCCTTGCGCGGGGCTTCGTGTTAGCTCGGATCACTCGGCGGCGCGGCGGGACCAGATGAGCGAGAACTCGCCCCCGGGGTCGGTTTCGACCAGGCTCGCATAGATCGGAGCGGGGAAGCTGGGATCGTCGAGCTTGACTGAGTGATAGTCGCGGCCCTCGCGCGAGGTCTTCTTCCATGCCGCCCCGAACTCGATGGCGCCGGCGAAGATGCGGAAGTCCGGACCTTTTTCATTGTCGCCGTCGACCGGGGTGAACGACACTGTCTTGACGTTGAGGTTGAGGGTTTTGACTGAGCCGGAGAAGCCGTTCGCGGTGCGGGAGAATGTGCCGATCGTCGCCACTGTGGTGGTTCCTTCTGTTTCTCGGGCCGCGCCCATTGCGGCCTCACATGAGGGACCACTCGTCAAGCTGTGGCTCTGAGCTGCTGAGTGGTCGTTTCTGGAGGACGCTCCGCTCGGTGCGAGGCGTCCTGTCAAGGGTGCTCAATCGCCGTTGCGGCGGTTCGGACGTGACCAGATGAGGCTGTAGCCCTGGCCGTCCTCGCCCACGACGAGGTTGGCGTAGATCGGAGCGGTGAAGCTCGGGTCGTCGAGCTTGAGACCCAGGTAGCTGCGACCCTCGTTGGACTGCTTGGACCAGGCCGCCCCGATTTCGATGCGGCCGACGAAGACCCGGTGGCTGGGAGCGTTTTCGCCGCTGGCGCGCGTATCGGGTACGATACGGACCTTCTTGGCCTGGAGGGAGAGGGTGACGATCTCGCCGCTGAACTCGTTGTTGTCCGATTGCTGGAAGTTGCCGATGGTAGCCATTGTCGTTCTCCTGACTGGTTGCCGAAGCCGCCCTGTGCGGCCTCGATAGCGGTCGTGAGGCGACGATCGGGCCGACTGCATCCTGTGGACCGCAGCGCCAGCGGAGGACGGCGGCAGCCGAGCTTGTTGTCCCGCGAGGAATGCGGCAAAGCCGCAGGGGAAGAAGGTCGGGGAAGCCGTTGCAGGCAGAGGCCCGACCGGCGCCAGACCAGCCAGTAGAGAGGCCGTATAGGGAGGATTTCAGCATCAGTCTCTCGAGAACGATGCTGGCCATCGGCCCTTCAGCCACGCATTCGGCACAAGCAGCGCGATCCCTACCGCCACATGAACCTGAGGTCTGAGCCCATTCCTGATCCGCGCGTTTGCACGTATCAACCTCACATCCGGTCGCCGCTCGAGCGGCCGCACCATAATCCCGCCTGCGGCGGCAAGGGCTCAGGAGGACGAGACCAGTCTCGATGACGGCGTTCAAAGCCATGCCGCAATGCGGTCGTCCACCTGGTTCCGGCGGGGCTGATCAGGCCCTGGCCGAACTGGAATGCGGTCAGATCGTCATGGTCTTACAAACGCTCCTTCGATCACCACGCCGGCGCGGACGTATTTCCACAAAGCCACGATCAGCTTGCGGGCCAGCGCGGTAATCATCACCTTCTTGAAGCATCCGCCATTCTGGGCAACTCGCTCGTTGAACCAGCGGCTGAGCGCCGAGGCGGGCTGGTGCCGCAACCAGAGCCACGCCATTTCCAGCAGCGTCGATCGCAAGCGTGGGTTTCCGGACTTTCCGATCCCCTGTTCCCGGTCGATCGACCCGCTTTGCCATGGCGTCGGCGCAAGGCCGGCATAGGCCGCCAGCTGCCGGCGATTGTCGAAGCACCGAAACAAGCCCTCTCCCCACAGCACGGCCGCAAACTCTGGTCCGATACCGACGACTTTCGACAGCATAACCACTTCACGCGCCGATTGGCGTTCTTCGGCGAGCATGGCGTCCCGTTCCGCCTCGACTGCCTTGATCTGATCGAGCAGCATTTCCATTCGGTCGACCTCACGCAGAACCTGGCGCTTCATATTTGCGGGCAGATCCCGTCCATCGCCGGTGTGAAGAGTTTCCAGCCGATCGCGACGATCACGCCGCAAAGGATCGTAGCCGGTGATGCCCCTGCGAGAAGAGCAGACCCTTGATCCGGTTGCCGTGCCGGATGCGTTCTTCCATCAACACCTTGCGCTCCCGGACGATGCGGCGGCGATCCTCCTCATAAGGGCTCGGCACGCGTAGCATGGAGCAGACTCGCGGTTCGCCACGCTTGAACGCCAGCAGCGACGCCGAGTGGTTTTGAAAGCAAGGCAGCGCACAAAGAGCTGGACGAGATCTTTGTTTCGGTGGAGTTGAGCAAGAAGTCCTGGCTGGTCACCTCGATTCGCCGGGAGCTGGCGAGAAGTTATCGCGCCATACCATCCCCGGCGCGGATATTGCCGGGCTTCTTGGCCGCCTCGCTCAGTTGAAGCAAAGGCTCGTAGCCGAACCGGCCGCGACTATCCGTTCGTCATCATTCAAGGGGCCGGCCTTGATGGCTTCTGGGTCCACCGAGTTCTGGAAGCAGAAGGCCACGACACTCATGTCGTTGACGCAGCATTTTGAACATCACTACGGTTCGGTCGCTCCTCCAAGCGCCCGCCGTGCGGGTGGCGGAGGAGTTGTATGGCCTCATGAGGGTTGAACGAATGTTTCGGGCAAGTTTGCAGCCAGCTCCGCCGACTGAACCAAGTCCGGAGATTCCATATCGACGCTTGGGTTGGACGCTCGCGCCAGCCGGAACCAACGGCGGCCACAAGCGGTTTACCAATCGAAGGGACTGCAATGGATGCAGGATAATGGAATTTTTGGATATGGAACTGGCTAGAGCCCGACAGCGGCTCAACGGAGCGCAGCTTTCCCTTAAACGTGCGAATGAAATGCTGGATGAAGACTGCGGCGTCGGCATCAATATCGCGCTGTGCAGCAGGATACGGGCTGCGCAACGGCGCGTGGTGGAGGCCAGATCGCGGTTGACGAAGATCGATCCCACCAGCGCTGACGGAGTTCGCACACGTTGAACCATCCGGGCCGTGAAAGCCTTCCGATCCGCCGCTGCCCCATGTCGTCACGGCTAGCGCCTCAGACCGCGCAGCAATATGTGAGGACCGGCCTCTCATTCGTCACGGCCCTCCGGCCAGCTCTTTGCGAGCGTAAGATCGGACAGCGGAACCAAAGGCGGATTCGCGAATTCTACCGCTAGACAATTGGATTGTTGCCCATGAGGCTCGCGACCCTCCACCTTGAAACTGCGAGATACGGCGATGTATATCGCGCCGCCAGGCTCGCGCGAATGACGCGGCAAATGATCCGGCACATCAAGCGCACTGACACCTCGGCTCAAAACGTCGAGCAAGCGCTGGCTAGGTTGGCCGAAGCAAACGCGCCCATGGACCGGCTCACGCTGCATCAGTAAGGCCGCCACGCTCATGCCCGCCCCCGCATCGGCACGATGTGCGGCTGGTTGTTCGGTTACTGCATGTGGCGTTCCCTCCACATCCGTTTCGCGGTGCCGGGGATGGCGCTGATGATCTTGGCGATCGGGCGCTCGCTGCCCAGTCGAGTAGATCGAGCTGCGCTGGGTCATGATATCGCTTCTTCGTGACTCCGCTGGTCCTTAATCGGTTGTTCTTGCGAGACTTATGTAACATCGTGCCAGCGCCGTTCAGCGCATCGTTGCCGCCACGGCCTCGGATGATGTCGGCGACATCGAAAGAGCCGAGCCGTTGATGCAGCCCAGTTCGCTGCTACGGTCAATGATCCTGGTCGGCGGCAGACTTAAAAGCGCTGACGGGTGGCTAGAATGTATCACGTCCACGGATATGCCTACGAGAACGTCTTCCCCTTCGCGGGTGACTTTACGCGGCTTCCTCATCATCGTCTGACTCGTACTTTCGAGCTCGTGACGCTAGATCCCGGGTGCTGTCAGGCCGCATGCCGGCGATAGCAAAAGAACGCCCCCTCAATAGTGGGTCTTGCGATGTAGCGGTCTCCCACCCTCAAATTCCAAACAATTCTCTGTTGGAATACAGCGCGCTCTGAAGCCCAGGATGGCGCCGAAAGCTGTTTGCTGGGCCGTGCGCCAAATCAGCCGAATTGCTCTCTAGAAAGCCGTTCTTCTCCATACCTCTGTGCTACGCTATTGAGCACACAGGTTGGCGATCTCAATGAATTCAAGTGCTTGGCGCATAGCGCCTAGCATCGAGTTTGCGGCCTGCTGCGCTGGAGCGAGAGAACCCGACGACGAACGCGAACGCCCATCGACAGGTTTGAGAGATTTTGCTCTAGTGAGAGTATGATCCACGCCGCATAGACCGGTGTTATTTCGCCTGGCGATTCTTCCAAGAGATCGCGTCCTCAAGCCGGTCGTCACCCCAGAAAATCTCCTTGCCGACGACGAAAGTCGGCGAGCCGAAAATGCCGAGGCTCTTGGCTTGGTTCGTCGCGTCAACAAGCCCCGCCACGGCTTCTTCCGCGTCCGCGCGTGCCAGCACATCCTCCACATCGGCGCCGGCCTCCGTGATACTCTGGCTGATGTTCGGCTCATTTCCGGCAGGAAGTCCTTGTTCGATCCATCGCCTGTAGCTTGCCCGGACATAGGCGGGACACCAGCCTTCTGCTGCCCCCACGATCGCTACACGGTTCGCCCGTTCCAGCTCCGCTAGAGGGTACGGCGCCGGGAGCTTCGGCGAGAGCCCGCGCATTTGCGAGCGCCGCTCGATGTCCCTCCACATATAGGCGGCCTTTGCCGGCTTGTTCACAAAGGGGACGTTGTTCATCTCGATCATCACCACCCGCACATTGAAGGGTTTCCAGACGAAACGAACGCCAGTCTGCTTCTCGACCTGCTCGATGCGCATGACCGACAGGTATGTGTAGGTGCTGCCTATTGAGAACCAGAAGTCGATGATTGGCATTACCTAAAACTCCAGAGCATGACCCGCCTTGTCGCCAGCGAGGTGTGCTCCCACCGCGGCGATCCCGCTCCCGACATTAAGGCAGGCCTGGCTTCGTTGCCATTGTAGTTACCAATACGTCACCGGAAACATGCGAGGCCAGGAAATTGCGAGCGTCGCGTATGTCCCGAGAGAACTCTGCATCTGCAAAGGGAACCAGGAGTTGCTCCAGCATCGAGCAGGGATAGAGCCCAGGGCTGGCCTCGTGTGCGAAACGCGCGAGATCTGTCGCGGCTCGAAGTTCCAACATTCGGGCGTCCTGCTGCCGCGCAACCTCCATTGCGGCGAGGAGGCTGGTTTCCACCCGGGAGAGGTCCGGCTGTGGTTGCTTCAGTGCCACCAGGCCATCGAGCCGATGAAGTTCAGCCAGCCAGAACTGCTCGCCCGACCGGCCAACGAAGGCGAAACCTTCCCGCACCGCAGCCTCTGCTGCCACCGTATTGCCGGCCTTCAGAAGGCATTCGGCAAGCTGCGCGACGAACACTGACTCGAATAGGTGAGCGTCGCGCGTTCGATTGGAATCGAGCGCCTGACGGATCGTCGCTATGTTCTCGTCGGTTGGCTCGCGCCGGGCTCGCACACATGCATGGCATAGAACGCCGTTTCGCTTCAGGTGCTCGACCTTCCGTTCGCCGCAATAGGTGACGAGCGCAACAGCATCGCTCTCGCAAGCGTCGAGATTGCCGAACAGAAATTGTGGCCACACGATCGTGTAGAAGTTGCCTGCCGCGACGGTGTGAGCGTTGCCATGATTTAACAGCTCTGACCGCACCTGTTCACTGGATTTCGCGACGCCCTCGTACTGTCCCAGCAGAGCTAACGCCATTGTCTTCCAGTACAGGACGTTCAGGCCGGGGTCGATGCCAAACCAGGAGCTCAACACCTTCTGGCGGTCGGGGTCACGATATCTTTCAGCCGACTGCAGACTTTCCAGAGCCTCGCGAGAACGTCCGGTCAGGACCTGGGTCGTCCCGAGAAGCCGATAGGCGACCAACTTGAATGTCGGGTCGACCTGGCGGTCCGCAAACTCTACAATCTGCCGCGCTAGGGCGAACGCATCCTCCATCTTCCCCGCGAAATAGCTGCTCGCGCAAAGGCCCTGCGGAACCGAGAAGCGTTGCAAGTCGGAACCGACGCCTGCGTCAAGCAGTGATTTGGCACTAGTCAACGCCGCAACTGTTTCCTGGAACGGCAGCAGCGAGTTGGCGCGGGCGACCAATAGAGCCAGTTCAAGTGGTCGACGCACCTGCTCGTCTTCGATTTGCCGGGCTGCCGTCAATCCGGCCCCGGTGTGCTGAGTGGCCTCGGCAAGAGCTGACCGCGACAGGGCCAATTCCGCAGCAGTCAGCCAATAGTGCGCCGCCGGCTCCGAGAGTCCCGCCTCAGTGTAGTGATGGGCGATCACCGCCGGCGCGGATTCGCTGCTATCAGCAAAGCGCTCGACAATTGACCGGGCGATGTCCGCATGGATGCGCTGTCTGCGGGAGCGAAGCAGCGAGTTGTGGGCTGCATCCTGCACGAGCGCGTGTTTGAAAACATAGATCGTGTCACCTATGGCGGCGCGAGAGAATACCAGCTCCGACTCGACCAGCTTGTGTAACGCCTCCTTAAGCGCGGTTCCGGTAATCGGCGAGATCGCTTCCAGCAGACGGTACGAAAATTCCCGGCCGATCGCCGCGCCAATCTGTGCGATTTCCCGGATCGACCCGAGCCTATCCAACCGCGCCATTAGGGAGTCCTGCAGCGTCGATGGAATCGCCAGTGCCGTCAACGGCGCGGCCAGCACAAAACACTGGCTTTGCTCGCGCAGTTGCCCCGATTCAAGGACCGCCTTGGTCAGTTCCTCAACGAATAAGGGAACGCCGTCAGTCTTAGAGATTATCGCGCTTTGCACTTCTGCAGGAATCTCCTTGCCGCCGGTGATGCGATCGATCATGGCTGCAGCGTGACGCCGTCCGAATCGGTTGAGCGCCAGCCCTGTCACATGGCCTTGACCGACCCAGGGATTTGTAAACTCCGGGCGAGAGGTCACTATCAACAGCGCCCGCAATCCCGGTACTCGCTCGACGATGCCGCTGAAGAAATCCAGCGAGGTGGGGTCTATCCAGTGCGCGTCCTCCAGCACGGCAAACACGGGCGCCTCTCGCGTCAGCCCGGCGAACAGCTCAATCAACGCGGCAATCGTCTGCTCCTTTGCCTCGCTCGGCACTACTCCGAGGTCCTGAAAGTGTCCCTCGGTCGAGATCGACAGAAGCGAGGCGAGATAGGATGCGACGCCCCGGCCACCGAGGCCCGAGCGGGCGATTAAAGCTTCGAGCCTTTCGATTTGCGCTGTCGGCGGCTCGCCGGACCTAAGACCCAGCGAAGATGATATCTGTCGGACGACCGGATACATCGAGACGTTGCGATGGTGCGGAGAACACTGGTAACGCACAAGGCCATAAGGTTGACCCACGATCCGTTCGCGCAGTGCCTCCAACAGGCGTGACTTGCCGATGCCTGCCTCGCCGGTCAGCAACACTACTTGGCCTTCCCCCGCACGCGTCGCTCCAGCGGTCGGCAAGCAACGCCACTTCCTGATCACGTCCCACCAGGGGCGCGTTCGACCGGGACGCCTCGAACCGATTGACGTTCTCCGTCTCGCGGAGGACCTCCCAGGCCGAAACCGGAGCATCAAAGCCTTTGATGACGTGGACGCCCAGGGCCTTGAGCTCGAATACCTCGCCAAGTAGTAGGCGCGTCGAAGACGCGATGACGATGCGACCTGCGTTCGCCAGACCCTGAAGCCGGGCCGCGAGATTCGGCGTATCGCCGACCACCGCATGCTCGCGCGATGCACCATGGCCGATCACGTCCCCCACCACCACCAGGCCAGTCGCAATTCCGACGCGCGCCTGGAGTGTGCCTGCTGCCGCCGTTTCAACCGTGGCAACCGCAGCTACGATCTCCAGAGCGGCACGCACGGAACGCTCCGCGTCGTCTTCATGGGCAAGCGGATAGCCGAAATAGGCCAACACGCCGTCACCCATGAACTTCGCAACAAACCCCCCGTACCGGGCGATGATGACGGAGCAGGCTTCTTGGTAAGCGCGCAGTACGTTGCGCATCTCCTCGGATCCAGCCGTGTCGACATTTGCGTCGAGCCGACGAGATCGCAGAACATAACTGTAATCTGACGTCGCTCAGCTGTGTCGACATGCGGCGTCGTCGGCTCTATGGGCTCGGGTTCCAATTGCCGCGCACCAAGGCGTTCGATTGCCTTCAACAACCGCTTGCGATGCCCGAGAAGCACGCCGATCTTTTCCAGGTCGGCGTCCGTAAGGTCAGGCAGCACTTCGCTGTCTATCCCGTTCTCACGGAACGAAGCTTCATATTGAACAAGACCGAGGCTCTGCAGCCATTTCCCTAAATTCATGGACGTATCGCAGCCCGATTGGACCAATAGTCCTCAAACGGGAGCCGGATGTCTAGTGAAGAGAATTCCGGGTAGTGGGTCAGTTTGAAATCTGACGCTGCGCTTTTTGCCGGGGCGCCGTTCTTCGCTCAGCTCTGGGCATATTTGTCAGTTCTTCGGCATTTGGGGTGGCACAAGTTGAACGTATGGCGTCGTCGGTTCCTTATCAGGGCGAATGCGACTGGGGGCCGGCTTCCCGTGTTTGCCGAGCGACCTAATGTATTGATAGAGCGATTGCATATCGCTCTCGTCCATCGCTCGAAGATTGTACCAAGGCGCTTCAGCATCCCTACAAATCCACGCTCGGTCATTACCGAAGCATCTATCCGAAGATTGGTCGCATAGGTCGTGCCCCAAGGACCGCGCCAACCGACCGAGTTGCCCATTAAAGCCTTTTCAGGATCAATCTTGCCTTCTGTTTCCCGGTAGCCTTCGGTATGGCAATCGTGACACCCGCCGATGATTGATACCTGCAACCCTCGTTCGACCGATACTTCGCCTTGAGCGAAGGCTGCAATTGGCATCGTGAGACCGGCTAATAGGAAAAACAGGCTTGTGACACGCATCCTTCCCTCCCATGCGTTCCGCTAAGCAGTATGAGCCAACGTCCGAAGGCGACGGCTAGCTTGAAAGGCTCTTTTTGTAAGGGCCGCGAATAGCCGGTTTCTCGGCTTCTCTCGCTTCGATCAGCGCAACGATGTCACCAATCTCCCAAAGCTTGTCAGTGACGCCAGTGGCCATCGCAGGCGTCATGCGCAACGTGGCATGGATGCGAACAAAATTGTAGTACATGAAATGCAACGCCACCGCATTGGCGTGAGCCTCCACCTTCTTGGAAAAGCCATTGGTCAGGCGAGTGAAGCGGCGCATGTGCATCCGCATGGTCAGGTTCTGGCGTTCCGCAAATGACGTGCTGACATGCTTGATGTCAGGATTTCCTTCGATCCGTTCTTTCCGCGCGCCAGTGCATTCGGCGGGGCTATAGCGGCCCTTGGCGCTGTCAGGCGAAGTGCCATAGAGCTTGATCAGCATGGCATAGTCGATATCGCCGCCGAACGCACCTTCAACAGCCTCTAGCGACTTGAACCCCCGACGTCAGCACCGAAACATTCTGCCGCATCTTACCCTGTCCGATTTGCACGTCGCTACTCGCCTTTCCCGAACGAGCCGGCCAAGCAGCTTCCGCACCACGCAACATCTCTTATCTTGGGCAACACGGTCTCTTCATTGCCGGATGTGCGGGATGTGGATTTGTTGTGCCGAGTGCAATATGGCCCCGTTTACCGGGACCGAGGCTTGTCGAAACAGTCAACCGCCTGGATTTGATATCGTTGTGCTGTTTCAGTACCGACGTTCTCGAGGCCGCGTCTATGAAGAGTGACGCGCTTTCGTACCCGCCCCGCGGCCTCTCTCGTGAGGAAGCAGCGCGCTATGTCGGCGTCGGATCGACACTATTCGACGACATGGTTGCTGACGGCCGCATGCCGAGGCCTAAGCACGTCAACAGTCGCGCGATCTGGGATCGTGTGGCGCTCGATATCGCTTTCTCCGCCCTGCCAGACAAAGACAATGGTCTCCAACAACTATTGGAGCGGAGCAAACGAGAGCCGACAAGGAGATAAGCAACTACGCACATTGCGTATACGCTGCAGGCGTAGTACAGTCATCGCCTGAGCGGATGAGATGACGTGAACGACAATGAAAAGCTCGCGCGAGAAGTGAAAGCCTGGCGGGCGAAGGGAGGATTCACCGCCGAGAGTGCAGCCAAGGTCTTGGGAATACCGAAACGCACTTTTGAAGGCATAGAGCAAGGTCGGGGCTTCCCTTACCCGGTACTCCTGCGCGTTGCTATAGAAAGCAAGACCCTTTCGCTTCAGGCAATGCTGGAGGATTCCCCGCCTGTTGAGCAACGGCAGCGGAAAACTCAAAGGGAGATTTAATGGCCAGGCCATTCAAAGATATCCGCTACCCCGGCGTTTCGTCGCGCATCAAGAACGGAAAGCTCGTCTATCGCTATCGCGGCAAAGGAATGCCCGAAATTCGGCTTCCTGGCGGACCAGGCGATCCTGAGTTCGAAGCCGCCTATGAACAGGCAACGCAAGGCCAAGGTCAAAAGGCCGTCATCATTGACTTGCCCGGTCGGGCGTTGCCAAAGACATTTGGTCATGCTGCGCGCCGACTTGAAGCGACGATGGAATGGCTGGACTTCGACGAAGCGACGCAGCAGAAGAATGCTCGGCTTATTGAGCGCTTCCTTCAGATGCAGGTCGATCCTGCCTATCCGTTGACTTGGCGCAACACGCCGGTGGAACATCTCGATGCCGACCATCTGCGTGCGATTATCGAAAGTGTCTTTGCCACCAACCGGACGGTTGCCAAGCACCTGCTGGTGGCAATCAAGAAGCTCCTGTGGGTGGCGATCGAAGTTGAGAAATGGATCAAACCGCAGGACGATCCCTCGCTGTCGATCCGCGTCCGTATTCCAAAATCGACTGCCAATCCCGCCTGGCCGATCGCCATTCGTGAAAAGTTCGAGGCGCACCATCCAATCGGCTCAGCGCCGCGCACCTGCTATGCGCTCGGTTTCTGGCTCGGCAACCGACGCGGCGATATCGCCTCACTGGAGTGGGACGATTTGGTCTTCGAGGAGGAGATCGAATTGTTCGATGGCTCCTTGGAAACAATCGAAGCCTTCGACTTCCGACAGCAGAAAAATCGTCATGGCGGGCGCGAGATGTTCATCCCTGTTGTGGACAAGCTGGCGCAAGCTTTAGTGCCACTAGATCGCTCTAAGGGTGGCACGGTATTGAAGAACGGCTATGGGCGTCCGTTCTCCGAAAAGAGCCTCACCGGCATGATGGCACATTGGAACAAGCAAGCCGGCATCCCGGAGGGCTACACCCTGCACGGGCTGCGCCGTACCTTCGGTACGTATCTCGCCGAATGCAACATCCAAGCGCGCGCTATCATGGAGGCGATGGGGCATTCTTCAATGACGGTAACAGACGAGTATGTGCGAGAGGCCAATAAGAAACGGATGGCTGTCGATATCGCCCGCGCCATTAACGAGCGGGAGGCCAAACGCGACGCCATGAAGCAACGGACACCGCTGCGCGTCATCAAATGAGCGGTTTCAAACCGACCACATGCAGGGTGGCCTATCGGCCGCCCTTTTTGTTGGGCCCATAACGGGCCCAAAACGTTTTTGGGCCGAGGCCACTTTTTATAAACAAAATCAATGGTCATGGTGGGCCCGGAGGGTATTCAGAAAGCCATAAAAATCAATTGGTAAGAGATCAGTGGGACTTCAGAGCATTCAAATCTTTTCCAATGTTTTTCAATGTTGTTGTCCCACTCAGAAGTGCCTCAGTCCACCAAGCCGACGCACTGAACGCCTCACTCGGAAGGGAGGTTTGCGCAAGGTGAAAGGAAGATCGCGTCGGTGTGCAGCCTTCCTGAGAAAGGTCGCGGTAGAGCCAACTGCTGACGCTCAGCGCGAAGACATCAATGTCCTGTTATGGGGCCGTCAGAGGACCGGCCGCTCCTCGCGCCCAGAAAGCGATAGCAGACATGCAATAGGTGGTACAAAAGTCTCTAGCGTGACCCTTTCGAGACATTTGCGTGCGGCATTTGCGTCTCGAAAGCGGTTCTTCAGTGCTACCAGCACCAACGACCGTCTGCGGTCGTTCAGAAACACGGGTTACCGTCTCTAAACCGGATATTGAACCGGGCAGCCGCCGGAAATTGATCGAATGGAGGTGATCGCCTGTCAGGAGGCGTTCAAAAACGACCTACGACCGCGATCTTCATCGCGGCCGTTTTCATGGTGTCATTCCCGGCTATGCTGACAAGTTCTTTATGATCGGCAGCTTGCGGATCGTCTTGCCCGTCGCCGCCCGTAGCGCGTTGGCGACGGCCGGGCCGATCGGCGGCACACCGGGCTCGCCAACGCCCGTGGGCGGCTCGTCGGACGGCACAATGTGCACCTCGACGCGCGGCATCTGCTCGATCCTGAGCGGCGTATAGGTGTCGTAGTTCTCTTGGTCTATGACACCGCCCGTCAGGGTCAGCTCCTCCTGGAGGATCGCGCCTAGCCCGAAGCCGATACCGCCCTCCATCTGAGCGCGGATCTGGTCAGGATTTATCGCGGTGCCGCAATCTACCGCGCAGACGACGCGGTCGACTTTGAAATCATTTCCATCGTTGAAGGTGATCTCCACCACCTCGGCGACATAGGTGGAGAGGCTTTCATGCAGGGCCACGCCGCGGAAACGGCCTTCCGGCAGAGGCTTGTCCCAGCCTGCCTTCTCAGCAGCCAATTTCAGCACGCCGGCATGCCGTGGATGGTGACCGAGCATCGACAAGCGGAAATCAACCGGATCACGGTTCGCAGCGGCGGCGAGCTCATCGATCAGGGTTTCCATTGCGTAAGCGGTGTGGGTGGAGCCTACCGAACGCCACCACAGCACTGGGATGTTCACGTCCGTCGTGGTCAGCTCGACCTTCAGGTTCGGGATCGCATAGGGCAGGTTGGTGGCGCCCTCCACGGAGGTCGGATCGATGCCGTTCTCGATCATCGCCGCAAAGGGCGAACCGCCCGCGATCGATTGGCCCACGATGTGGTCATGGAGAGCGACGACATTGCCTTCCTTGTCGAGCCCCGCCTTGACTGCGTGCACATAGACCGGCCGGTACCGCCCACCCCGCATGTCGTTCTCGCGGGTCCACTGCACCTTCACTGGCTTGCCGGGTCCCAGTGCACGCGCTGTGGAAACAGCTTCGATAATGAGATCTGCGTCCGAGACCGCTCGGCGGCCGAAGCTGCCGCCGGTCTTCATCACGTGCAGCCTCACCTTGTCCGGCGTGGTGCCGCCTACTTGAGCGGCAGCCGCCTGATAAAGGTCGGGCATCTGGTGTCCGCCCCAGACGTCGATGGTGCCGTCTTCGTTGATTCGGGCGGCCGCGTTGAGTGGCTCGATCGAAGCATGGACAAGATAGGGGAATTCGTAGTGCCCTTGGATGACTTTCTCAGCACTGGCCAACGCTGCGGGAGTGTTACCGTCGTCGCGCGCGGTGGCCGCGCCCGGATCGTCTGCTGCCTTAGTGTATTCGGCCATGATCTCGGCCGTGCCGCGCCTTTCGGCCTTCTCTTCGTTCCAGGTCACCTCCACGAGATCGCGGCCCTTGAGCGCCGTCCACATGTCCCTGCCAACCACGGCAATGCCGCGCGGCGTCTGGACGACATCGACAATGCCGTGGAGTGCCTTGGCCTTGGAGGCGTCGAAGCTCTCGATCACAGCGCCGAACTTCGGCGGATGGATCATAACGGCCGTATTGAGTCCATCCATCTTGAGGTCGATCGTGTAGGTCTGCGCGCCATTCGTCTTGCCGGCGGAATCGTAGCGCTTGAGGCTGTCCGATCCGATCTGGGCCCACTTGTCGCGCGGCTTTAGCGGCACGTCGTCGGGAACCGGCATTCCCGCTGCGGCTTCAGCCAGGTCACCGAAGCGCGCCTGCATCCCTGAGGCGTGCGACACGACCCCGGAAGCGACTGTGATCTCGCCGGCTGGCACGTCCCACCGCTGCGCCGCGGCCGCCACCAGCATGGCCCGTGCGGCAGCACCCGCCTTGCGGTAGCGCTCCCACGACGAGCTCATCGACGTGGAGCCACCGGTTCCCTGCGCGGCCCCGCCCCAGGCGAGATTGCCGTAGAGCGCGGTATTGCCATATCCGCCGACCACGTGGACCTGCGCCCAGGCGCCGTCGAGCTCTTCCATAACCAGGGTGGCGATGCCGAAATAGGAGCCTTGTCCCATCTCGAACTGCGACGAGTGGACGACGATTCGGTTCTCCGGTGTGATCTCGACATAGGTCTGGAAGGGGTTCGCCTGGACCGTTGCAAGCGTCGTTTGTGCGTTGGCGGGCGCGGCCATCATTAGCCGGTAGCCCACGGCGAGGCTCGCGGTGGTGACGGCCGTGCCGAGGAGGAACTGGCGGCGCGTGGGTCCCACGGCATTATGCTTCGGGAGAAACTGCAACATGCCTCAAGTCTCCAGCCGGTTGGCGGTCTCGTGGATGGCCGCGCGGATGCGATGATAGGTGGCGCAGCGGCAGAGATTGCCGCTCATCGCCGAATCAATATCATCGTCCGTCGGCTTCGGCGTCTCTGTCAGGAGGGCCGCGGCCGACATGATCTGGCCAGACTGGCAATAGCCGCATTGAGGTACGTCGAACTCGGCCCACACGGCCTGGACCGTTTCGCCGATCTTGCCCGACACGCCCTCAATGGTGGTGATCGAGGCTCCTTCGATGTCCCCGACTGCGGTCTGGCACGAGCGCGTCGGCATGCCGTTAACGTGAACCGTGCAAGCGCCGCACTGGGCAAGGCCGCAACCGAATTTCGTTCCTGTGAGTCCGATGCCGTCACGGATCGCCCAGAGCAGCGGCATCTCTGGATCGACGTCGAGTGTTCGCGCCTCGCCATTGAGGGTAAAAGCGACCATGGTTTGCTCTCCTTGTCCTGAGCTGGCTATCTCGTTGCGCCTCCGCCCGGCTAGGAACCGGATTCTTATTGCTGAGGCATAGCGACCACAGACTAGGATCGCGCAGCTCGAGCAACAAGCCGCTAGCTGGCAATCGCGAGATCGTGAAGTGGCTCGTGTCGAAAGGCTGGAGGCAACTGAATGTCATTTTTGGGCCGACCGGCCGGTCAGTTTCCGGCTCGATGACCTGGTTGGCAGTCATTCCGCTTCTAAGCCTAAACCCCAGACATGAACGTAAGCGCCCGGTCATGACCCGGGGCTCTTACCGGCCATCATTTTGACCTCTGCCGCGATTGGCTTTGTGTTCGCGGATGAAGTCGGTCAGGCATTCGAGGCCGAAGTCTGTGAAGGCGGGGATCTGTTGATCGTCGGGCCCGTAGACCCAGAGGCAACCGTCCTCCGGTTCCATGTCGACATAGACCTCCCACAGCAGCTCGGCGTCCTCGCCGAGCATTTCGGCGGCAAGCGGGAGGGTGTAGACCCGGGTGATCGCGGCCACGGTCAGGCCGCCAGTCTGGTGTCGGATCGGGGGCGCCAGTTCCAGGGGAGAAGCTCGTCGATGCGATTGGCTGGATGGTCGCTGACGCGGCCGATCAGGTCGGCGAGATAGGCCTCCGGATTGATGCCGTTCAACTTACAGGTCTGGATCAGGGTGTAGAAGACCGCGGCGCGCTCGCCGCCGGAGTCCGAGCCAAGGAAGGTCCAGTTGCGTCGTCCGAGCGTCAGGGGGCGGATCGCCCGTTCGGCGGCATTGTTGGTCATCTCGAGACGGCCATCTTGGGTGAAGCGGCAGAGCGCCTCCCAGCGATTGAGGCTGTAGCGGATGGCCTTGGCGAGGTCCCCCTTGCGGCTGATCCTGCCCAGGCTGGCCTCCAGATAATTCTTGAGGTCGGCCAGCAACGGCACGCTCTGAGCCTGGCGCACGGCCAGACGAACTTCGGCGCTCCGGCCGTTGATGTCGCGCTCGACGGCGAAGATCGCGCCGATCTTGTCCAATGCCTGACGCGCGATCGGCGATTTGGTCTTAGCGTGCTCGTCGAACAGTTCGCGCCTGGCATGGGCCCAACACGCGACCGGCTCCAGGCGCGGGCGACCGGTGATCGGATCCGGTTCGTAGAGCTTGTCAAAGCCGGCATAGGGGTCGGCGTGCAGGAAGCCGGATGCCGGCGCCAGCAGAGCGTGGGCGTGCTCGCCCTTGCGGTCAGGTGAGTAGCGATAGAAAGCCGCCGGCGGATTGGGCGAGCCCCAGGTGCCTTCGTCGCGCACAACGACCCATAGCCGGCCGCTTTTGGTGCGCCCGCGTCCGGGATCCTGAACCGGAATCGGCGTGTCGTCGGCATGGATGGCCGGGCCGGCGCGAGCGTAGTCGCCGATGCGCTCGGCCACCGGCGCGACCAGCCAGGCGGCCCGTCCGACCCAGTCGGCCAGGGTCGATCGATCCAGGTCGACGCCCTCGCGGGGGTAGATGCCGGACTGTCGGTTCAAAGGCAGGTGGTCGCAATATTTGGACACCAGCACGTGCGCGATCAGCCCTTGGCCGGGTCTGCCGCGCTCGATCGGCAGGCTGGGCATCATCGGCTGGGTGATGGCCTCGCAGTCCCGGCAGCTCAGTTTCGGCCGCACATGCACGACGACCTTGAAGTGTGACGGCACATATTCCAGCACCTCGCGTTCATCGTCGCTGATCCTGCGCAGCCGCTCGGAACCGCAGGCCGGGCAGGCGCAAACCCCGGCGTGGGTGATGAGCTCGCGCGGCAGGTGATCGGGCAGCGGTCGGCGATTGCCCACGCGCTGTGGCCTGGTCGGCGCCGGCATCGCGCCTGGCATCGCCGCAGTCGCATCGTGGCGGGCTTCGCTGGCGGCCTCGGCCTCCTCCAGATCGCCGATGATCAGCTCGAGCAGATCGATCTGCCGATCGAGCTTCTCGGACGACTGGCCGAAGCGCGCGCGCCGCAGCGTCGCCAACTGGGCTTTCAGCTTCTCGATATGCAGCGTCTTGGCGTAGAGCTCGGCCTGCAAAGCCGCCGCGAACGCGCGCAGCGCGTCCGGATCCGACGGCAATTCCGCAGTGGCGAGAGACATGCCGGCTTATAGCAAAGTCATGACTCGCGAGCGAGGATAAATGCTTGGAATCAGGAACTTATTTAGATGGATTCCGGGCGCGTGACCGGTTCCGGCGCAACTGTCCGCCGCCAGTCGATCCCTTCGACGAGCAAGGCCAACTGGGCCGCTGTCAGCTGAAGCCGACCCGCCACGATCGGCGGCCAGACGAACTTTCCCTGCTCCAAGCGCTTGGCGAACAGGCACAGCCCGCTTCCGTCCCAGGCCAGGATCTTCAACATGTCGCCGCGCTTGCCCCGGAACACGAACAGCGCCCCGGAGAAGGGATCGGCGGCCAGCACGTTCTGGACCTGGGCGGCCAAGCCATCCATCCCTTTGCGCATATCGCACGGCTGCGTCGCCAGATAGACCCGCACCCCAGACCCAGGCGCTATCATGCCACCGCCTTCAGAGCCGACAGCACCCGCCGCAGCGCTGCCTCGGTGACCTCGGCGTCCACCCGCACGCGCACACCGCCGACCAGGACGATCTCAATCATGCCGCGCTGTTCCGCCCCGGCCGCCGCGGCTGGTGAGGCAGCCGACGCGCTGCTGATAACTTCGACGGGGACCAATTCCAGCGGCGAAGCCGCCGACGTCGGCGTGCGCATCTGCCGGCGCCACGCGAACAACAGGTTCGCATTGATGTCATGCCGCCGCGCCACCAGCGACACCGACGCCCCAGGCTCACAGCTCTCGGCAACCAGCCGCTGCTTCTCTTCGAGAGTGTATGACTTGCGCCGGCGGGCGCGCGCCGTCTCGCCACGAGAATGTTGGCCTGCCACTCCATCCGTCGCGATCGTGTCCATTAAGCCCCACTCGTGGACACTATCTTCAGCGTCCAGAGCCCGACCCCTATCCGATCCGAACCCCGCCACGGAAGGCGGTCGTCACCGGGCACTTACACATGAACTGTAGCAGCATCATAAAAGACGACATCAAGCGGCGATTTTTCGTTGCGCTGCACCGCTAGCTCGTTCGCGTGGTTCATGATCCGCTGGTTATCCGCGGATGCTGGTTCACCATAGATGCCAACACAGAGCTTGCGAAACTTGCCACGCGCTATGCGGTTAACGATGTGGTCGTCATTCGTAGCGAGCGAATGGCCGAAAATGAAGAAGCAATGGCTGGCGGTCTTCACATTCGCGGTGAACTGCTTGAAGCCTTGGTACAGGTAGGCATTGTGACGGATCTTCGCCTTCTTCTCGGCGCTGGTGGGCTGATGAAGGGCGCCTTAGGGTCATGATTTCCGGTTCATCGCGCTGCAATGACCGATGAGTCACAGACGCTGCATTTCGCGCTAGACCGCAGCTGCGGTATTCTCGATCATACGCTCAGCCATCCTATTCGCACCTCGTTGCCGCCGTTCGCCGCACCTATCGATCGGAGGCCTTCCAGCCTCGCGATAGCCGCGCTATGTGGCTGCACACAACCTGACGACGAACAGGAGCAAGATTGGACACATAGAAACCAGCACAAGATCGCCCTCCCCCTGTCCTTGCTCGTTTTCAACGAAAACAATCAAACTGAGTGCTGCGGGGATAGCGAGCTCGATTTGGCCCACTTCAGAGCGAAGTCGGCCATAAGCCCATTGATATAACTTTGGTGGGCCCTGAGGGTGCTTGGAAAGTCAGAAATATCAAAGGCTATTCGACAGTGGGACTGTGTTGCGTTACTATGCTCTCCGGTCTTTTCCGGTTGATTTGTCCCACCCTGATGCCGATTGCGGTCATTCGCCGCTGCCTTGGTCAATTCCCGATTCCACAAGCATCCGGTCCTGAGTGGGCAGACGGCCTTCCTAGTGGTAATTAGTCAGCGACACGTTGACCGTTCTCGTCATGCGGGTGAATCTACGTTCGACCATATACGTCGTCGAAGCGAACGATATCATCCTCGCCGAGATAATCGCCGCTCTGCACTTCAATGATCACCAGGTCAATTCTGCCTGGGTTCTCCAGCCGATGCTTATGGCCGCAGGGGATGTAGGCTGATTGGTTTGTCGCCAGGAACAACTCCTGCTCGCCATTGACGATTTTCGCGGAGCCGCTGACCACGACCCAGTGCTCCGAACGATGATAGTGCATCTGCAGGCTCAGCCGCCGACCGGGCTTCACCTCGATGCGTTTGATCTTGAAGCGCTCGCCTTCCTCAAGAACCGTGTAGGTACCCCACGGCCGGTGTACCGTGCTATGGACCAGGTGAGCTTCATGTCCTGAAGCCTTGAGGCCCTCGAACAGCTTCTTGACGTCCTGAACGCGGTCGCGGGATGCGACAAGCAAAGCGTCCGGGGAATCGACGATCACCAGATCGCTGACACCGACCGTGCCGATGACGCGCTTGTCGGAGCTCACATAGCTGCCGGTCGTGTCGACCATATGCACATCGCCGCGTATCCTGTTCCCGCTTTCGTCGGGGGCGATCAAATCGGCCATTGCGTTCCAGGATCCGATGTCGTTCCAATCCATGTCGCAGGCAACCACGGCAAGTTTGTTCGTCTTCTCCATGACAGCGTGGTCGAGCGAGATTCGCGGGGCGGAGCCGAAATGCTCAGGCGCGAGTTCGATTTTGGCAAAGCCTTCGCCTTGACTGAAGCGCCCGTTCTCGTAGCTGTCGGAGACGGCCTGGATCACCGCGGGGCAATGCGATGCCATCTCGTTGAGCATGGTTTGTGCGCTAAAGCAGAAAATGCCGGCGTTCCAGAAGAAGCGCTTGGACGCGATATAGGCTTTGGCTGTGTCCAGATCCGGTTTTTCAACGAAACGGACGACTTTCTCACCATCCGCTTCGATATAGCCGAATGCCGTGTCCGGTCTGGTTGGGGTGATGCCCAATGTGGCGATCCGCCCGAGCTTCGCATGTTCGATGGCCCGGCACATGACGTCTAAAAATGCAGGCAGGTTGCCAACCATGTGATCGGCTGGGAAGACGCATAGAATCGCGTCAGGGCCTTGCGTTGCCTTGGCATGGATGGCGGCTGCCGCAACGGCTGCGGCCGTATCCCGGCCTTCAGGCTCGAGCAGAAAGGTGCGTGGCAGGACCACGGAATCTAGTTCGTCGAACTCGTCCTTGGTAAGGAAGAGGTGTTCCCCAGATGTCACGGCGACGAGTTCCACTACGCCCTTTATGGAACCGACGCGCAGCAAAGTGTGCTGAATGAGAGAATGTCCATCTGCTACTTTAAGGAAAGGTTTGGGGTGCGATTGCCTCGAAGCGGGCCATAGCCGCGATCCGGCTCCACCGCTGATGATGACGGGAACCACTTTCATTAAACAACCTCGATTTCGTCTCTGGAGTGATTGCCCGCGCCCTTTCGAGCGTTAGCGTCACGATCGCCGTCGCTCTGGCTTGGTCTGCGGCCTCCGAGTAACAGCGAAGTTCTGGCGCGTTGCCGAACGGCCTCAGATGACGACGCTATCGGTATCGTACGACGCTTCCATGGCCTCGATGAGAAATGGACATTCAACTATGCCTGTTGGTTGCATCCGCCGAATTGTGCAGGTGGCGGGTCTTAACTGAGAGCAGAGATTCTTTGGCTGTCTTCTATCAAAATCAAACGACTTGGCTCCTTCAGATCGAACTCAATTACCCGTGGTACGAAAAGGCGTGCATATCGTGTAAAGGCGCTCGTCGGAGGAAACCGAATTACAGTATCGCAGCGCCCGAGAAGATACATCTCAACGAGGGCGGAAATTGCGCCGTCCATCCCAAGTGCTGCAGTGTGTAAGGGGCCGTCTTGATCGGATCGGAAATGCTTGGGGACGGTGAGAAGATCGGGAAACTTGGCCGACAGATGATCCAGGATTTGCTCGCTGTCCGTGCACAAGAACAGCCGCACAGGCTTGGGGTGCGGTAACGCTTTAGCCTTATCAACCGCAGTGCACACTTGTCGAACGGCGAACTCCGGATCGGCCCAGTAGGGGGCATGGTCCATGATGTCTTCACCGTTACCATGTCGAACATGAACCCCGATGATGCTGTGCCCCTCAAAACATTCCTGGTAAATGGCATCTATGCGTGTTTGAATTTCAGACCGAGGCTTGACACTCTGGAAGACCTGCCGCTCGGCATCCTCATCGCAGCGCCACATCAAGCAAGCGTCACACACTACTGTGTTCGCTTCGACATCGTGTTCGGCCTGAAAGAGCTCGCCCAACTCGTCGCGCTCTTGGAAAATCTGCTCATCTGGGCGGTAAAGGCAGTCGATCGCTGGCCTATTCCACCATTCCGGGAAGAATGGACCCGGGAAGGAAAAGTCGTTGATCCGGTCGTCGCAAATAGCCGGTACGCCAGCGATGTCATTGATCGGTTGGAAGAACACCGGAAAGGCGTTTGTGAAGGGTTGGTCGAGATAGCAGGACCCGCGCCAGTCGACGGCTAGCGTTCGTCCCGACCGCTGAGCGTAGCGCCAAGCGGCCGCCAGCGACCACAGACAATCACCGAACCCCGTACGCCTCTGAGAGACGACGAACCGGCCCTTTACCAATCCACTGACCTGCATTTTCGGAAATCTCGTTTCAGAGACGAGGTTGCATCTGGCTTGGGATCTCTTAATCGATACTAGTCGATCGTTACGCCGGGCGATTTGGTAGAGGCTGCGCGTGGGGCAGAAGAGCTCCCTCAGCACTGCCTATCCTTATCTCTGTGACGCTCGCAAATCTTGACGCCGGGTACACTCGCTTCCGGTTTAAATTCAGCGTTCTCTAATGCGCCCGGCGACATGTGTAAAATTGATTGCGTGGATGTGGCCCATCCATGTGATGGATACTAAGGCGGTCCTTGACCATGAGCCTCTGCTGACGTGGGGCCGCGCTTTGCTAAGCGAAACAGCCGGTCGAGGCAGTCCACAAAGTCCCTTTTTCAAGTCCAATTCTTAACTGCCTCAACGTAACATGTCATTTGCGGGCGTTTCCTGAAGGACGGATGTGCAGGACCCGCCAGCCGTCGAATGTCAGGCGCAGGCCATCCACGTCATTTATGGCCATCATGGCGTCCGGTCCCATCGAAAGATGCGACACGGCGCCCTCTGACGCTTTCAAGTGCGCCAACATGGCGCAACTCCTGCCGGATAGCTTTCGAGCCGGCTGGACTGAGCGACTGGCACGCGATGCTGTGCGACGATGGCCGGGAGAGGAATTTTGGCGTCTGCAGCCATGTGGAGGATCGTTCCGACGGTTCTGCGGGTTCTCGGTGTCAGAGCCGACACCTCTGCGAACCCGCTCTCGTCCGTTTTCGACAGGCCCTTGAGGTTCATGACCCTGTTGTTCGCCGAGATCACCGGCCAGTTCAGCGATCCAGGTGAAGATCGGCACGCCTGTCGATGCGGCGATCATCGCCTCGGCCAGCGAAGATGATGAAGAGGGCCATTGGGTCAAGTACAAGCGCCGACCAGCGTTTCATTGCTTCAAAGCCCATTTCGGTGCCTACGCCGATACGGCCCTTGTCGAGGAGATCGCCGTCACGGCGCCCACACCGAGGACGGCAACGCCGTTCCTGATGCTCTGCCCGACAATCCCGGCGAAGTGTTTGCCGACAGCGCCTACCGAGGCAATCATCTCGGCGACGCGGTGCGCGCCAAGGGTGGAAGGCCGCGCATGTCGCAACCGCTATGTGGGGGCGCGACGAGGCCGAAAGCTCGACGCCTAGAACCAACCGATCCACAGAATTTGTACTCGGATCGAGAAGATCTTCGGCACCTGTAGCCGGATGCGATGGCGAGGGCTGGCAAAGGCGGCCGTTCAAATTCGCCGCACTGCGATCGCCTACAGTATGAAACACAGTTTGATGGTCGCCTCGTCCCGCCCATCGTTGAAGCCCAGCCACCGTTTTCGGGCTAGCGCGCCCGAAATTCCTTGGAGGTCAATACGTAATGCCCTACCCGGCTTTTCGCCGCCGTCTCAGATGTGCGGTTCGCCCGAAGCCCCCGACTGCCACGAATTTTGTCTTCGCGCGGAGCGAAACCTCGTGCCCACGACTTTGTGCCGCCGATGGTGCCGCGCTGCCCTGTCAAACAATCCATTTTATGGATGCACCTCATCCAAACAATCGATTTCACTGATCAAAACAATTTCCATTAGAAGACGCTGAAGCAGGCAAAGATTACTTGGTCAGCGCAAAAGAGGGATGGTGGAGTTCTAGTGTGGGTTGGACCCACATGCTCGCCATTTTATCTGGGAGCCCTGTTGGCGCAGGGCAATACGATTCTACTGGCCACCCACTTCGTGGAAGAAGCGGAGCGGCTATGCAACCGACTGTGCGTGCTTGAGAACGGATGTAGAATCCCAGAAGGGCGTCCTAACTCGCTGATTGATGAGCAAATCGGGTGCGACGTGATTGAAATCTATGTCGCTCACCCCGTGAGCTGAGTTCGGCACTCAGGCCGCATGTGCGACTTAGGCAGGTTAGCGGCGAGACTCTGTTTTGCTATGCCTCGAAGCAGGAGCAGGTGTGCTCGCTGGCTGACACTGTCAATGACGAGCTCCGCGCCGCATCTGTCGAAATCCTACCATAGGGTATGAGGCGGGCCGCCGGTGTGGCGAGCCAGATTCGAAACTTCAACTACCATAGAGCAGGAAGAAAATGGGCGAGAACAGGAAAGTTGCTCTGGTTACGGGCATAACGGGACAGGATGGTGCCTATCTCACGCGTCTTCTGCTGGAAAAAGGCTACGTCGTTCATGGGATTAAGCGACGTTCCTCTTCCTTCAACACGGGTCGCATCGAAGACATCTACCAAGACCCGCACGATCCCGATCCGCGCCTAATTTTGCATTACGGTGACCTCACTGATGCGACTAATCTCATCCGAGTAGTTCAGGAATCCCAGCCAGACGAGATTTACAACTTGGCCGCTCAGAGCCATGTCCAGGTGTCGTTCGAAACGCCGGAATACACAGCAAACGCCGACGGTATCGGAACATTGCGACTTCTTGAGGCGATCCGCCTCC
Source organism: Mesorhizobium sp. M0145 (assembly GCF_040322355.1). Taxonomy (NCBI): domain Bacteria; kingdom Pseudomonadati; phylum Pseudomonadota; class Alphaproteobacteria; order Hyphomicrobiales; family Phyllobacteriaceae; genus Mesorhizobium; species Mesorhizobium sp. M0145. The sequence goes on along the minus strand of NZ_JAMYTK010000024.1, from coordinate 25,418 downwards.
TCGGTCTGAAGGACAAGACCCGCTTCTATCAGGCCTCGACTTCAGAGCTCTACGGCCTCGTGCAATCCGTACCGCAGAACGAAACAACGCCCTTTTATCCGCGCAGCCCTTACGCCGCCGCCAAGCTCTACGCCTACTGGATCGTGGTCAACTATCGCGAGGCCTATGGTATCCATGCTTCCAACGGCATTCTATTCAATCATGAAAGCCCACTGCGCGGCGAAACTTTTGTGACGCGCAAGATCACCCGCGCCGCCGCTGCTATCTACCTCGGCAAGCAGGACAAGCTTTATCTCGGCAATCTCGATGCTCAACGCGATTGGGGCCATGCGCGTGAGTACGTGCGTGGTATGTGGATGATGATGCAGCAGGATCAACCGGATGATTACGTGCTGGCGACGGGCAAGACGACCCCTGTCCGCCAATTCGTCGAATGGGTTTTCGAAGATGTCGGCGTCGAGCTCGAATGGCGTGGTGAGGGAGTCGACGAAAAGGGCTATGATGTCGAGACCGGCAGATGCCTAGTCCAGGTAGACCCACGCTACTTCCGCCCCACGGAAGTCGATCTTCTCCTGGGCGATGCCACCAAGGCGAAGGAGAAGCTCGGCTGGGTGCATGAGACATCCGTGCGCGAGCTCGCCGCGGAAATGGTGCGGGAAGACCTCAAGGTCATGCAGACATCGGTAATAATGAAGGAAGCATAATGTACGATGTGAAGGGAAAAGCCGTGTGGGTCGCGGGCCACAAGCATGGTGGGCAGCGCTGTTGTACGCCGCCTCGCGTCTGAAGACTGCAAAGTTATGGCCGCCCTGACGTTTCCCCCAAATTTTATCCAGTCGTGAGTTCGTTTCCGGGGGTGGATTTGCCCTGATCCGATGTGCGAGTGCGGACGCGCGCCGTTGTAATCGGCGCGCCATACATTGAGCCTCGCGCGGGCCTGGGCCAGGGACGTGAACCGCGTCTCGTTGAGGAGTTCATCGCGAAGGTGGCCGTTGAAGCTCTCGCGTTAGGGTCCTAGCCAACCTCTGACTGTGAACTCGCGGAAGCGATTTACGGCAAGCGCACACAGCAGCTCGTCCACGGCGTTCGTACATGAAGTTTGGAAACTTATAACACTGGTACACACCTCCATGGCGGAACATTATCTCCAATATCTCAGCGATTACCGGATAGCTATCTGCCTTCACCTACCTCGGCCTAGTGCAGAATCTTGGCCGAACGAACTCGGCGCTCTTGCTGCACACCAATGGTCCGTCCCGCGCGAAGTGCGATCATACCGCCGCAGCTTACCTTCAAATCCGGCACTGGCGAGGATCTAGATCCAAGCCGACGGCGCCGGGGATCAAAGAAAAGCCCGCCGACCGAAACCAGCCGCGGGCTTGACTGGGATGGCCCGCGCGGACGGTCAAGGCTGCGCCGGCCGACCATGGCGCAGGGACCACCTTAGTCAACGGCACGGCCCGATGACGGCGTGCCGATGTACCACAACATGCGGCGAGATAGAGCCTTCCGGCCTCGCGGAAAAAAGCCCGCTGGTTTTGAGCCAGCGGGCAAGTTCTGGAGTGGCTGAGATCAACCCAGCATCAGTCAACGACCGGCGGAAGGGTTGGTTGCAGTGGATGCAAGCTAGCCGCATCATGCTGTGAATCGTAGCAAAGTGAAAAACAAACTCTGGACTTCTAGGTCGGACTCGCCCCAATATTTGTTTGGGGGAATTCACATGAAAATTGGAGCACTCATCGCAAGTGCAGCCCTGTGCGTCAGCGGCTGCTCTACGAGCACTGTCGTGTCGGACAGCGATCTCACGGCAATGAATACCGTTGCGCTATGTCACGTTCTCGCCAGCAGCACGGACGAACAGTATCGTAGTCGGGTAGCGTCCCTTCTAGTGCGCAGGCGCGCAACAGCAGAGAAGTGCACCAGGCTTGTGCAAACCGACAATGCTGTCGCGACGGGCATAGCGGTCGCGGCTGTCGGCGGCGCAGCTGTGGGTGTCGCTGCCAACAACGGCTATGGAGGCGGAACATATTACCGGCCACCGCCACCACAAACCTATGGCGTCGCGTGGGACCAATTCTATGGCCAGAACTACAGCGTTATCTGGCGCTGCCGCGACCGGTCCACCGGGCGGTTCGTTGACGATTACTATTGCGCCGGCCTGCCCATGGTCGACAGCGCATGGCCGGGCTGGTCGGCGTAGCGGATGAGCAGGCCATACCGCAAATATCGATCCAATCGGTGGCAGAGACCCACCGGTGCCAAGCTGTGGCGGCGCCAACTTGCGAGCGTGCCGGCAATGCTCGGTCTTACCGCAGCGGCGGCAGTGGCCGCCTTCCTGGCGCCGTCGAGCGCGCAACGTAGCAACGATGCATCAAAGGCCAGCCCACGAAGGGTGGCGCCCGCTTCGCTTACCGGTGTCGCTTCCGTCATTGACGGCGATACGATCGAAATCCACGGCCAGCGCGTCCGCTTCAACGGCATCGACGCGCCAGAGAGCCGGCAGCTGTGCCGCGATGCGAATGGCGCCGAGTATCCTTGCGGCCGGCGATCGGCCGAAGCGCTGGACACTTTCCTAGCCGCGTCGAGGCCGCTCGAATGCACATTCGTGACGTGGGACCGCTACCACCGCTTTGTCGGCCATTGTCGGCGCGCCGACGGCGCGGGCGTGGCCGCCTGGATGGTCGAGCACGGCCAGGCGCTGGATTGGCCTCACTACAGCCAGGGCGCTTATGCGGGGCAGCAGGCGCAAGCCCAAGCCTCAAAGATCGGCCTGTGGGCCGGGACGTTTCAGGCACCCTGGGAATGGCGCGCTGCGCACGCCGACGGCGCGGCACCGTCGAGTCGCCCGCTGGGCATCATCAGCCGTAAACTGCTCGCGCAGAGCGGCTATTCTTGCGAGCCGCGGAGAACGTGCAAGCAGATCGGTTCCTGCGACGAAGCCAACTGGTACCTGCAAAACTGCTCTTGGGGCGGAAAACTCGATCGCGACAAGGATGGGATCCCATGCGAAACACTCTGCTAGCTGAAATGCGAGCTACGGCCTGTTGGGCTTTCCGCTTACACCGATCCAACGAAGACCATCCATGGGCGGCGCGGTCTGCTAGCCCCATTTTTGACGAGGTATTCTATATCTGAAGGGCAGAAAAAGTTTGTTGCGGCAATAGAGAGAAGACGCCTTAACTAAGAGTTCAAAATCGTTAACATAGTTACTTTTCAGTGTATGCTGATAGGCGATCAAGGCGTGATGTTGTCCTGTCGGGGGTTCGAGTAAAATGCAGACTGTGATGAGTCAAAAGCTGGCAAGCTATGGCAGTGGACCTACCGTGGTGCCTGGGCCCTAGTGATTGCGGTCGCAGCGATTGGTCTTACGACAGGTGTAGCATTAGGCGTACAAGCGTTTTCTGCAAGCGAGTCTGTCACTGCAATGGATTTGACGCTCGCCAGTGCACCCTTTCTCATGATGGCAATCGCGGAGCTCACCAAGAAAAATCCCCATAGCAATCGCCTGTGGTCCGCGGGTTCCTTCCTCGGGGGCTTTCGTACGCCTGCCGGCGCCCGAAACTCTTATATGGGATGGTCAACTACAAACGGCGTCACGTCGACATTGTCATGTACCTCCGCGGCAATCCGTAGATCCATTCGATGGGTCCGTTTGCGTGACGCGGTTCGCGAACGAACCCAGTCCACCTTATATTCGGTCAGGGCGCATGCACCTGTTCCATGATCCCGCTTGCGGCGGATTCGGACCCAAGAGACGAAACCATTCTTCAACGGCGGCTGTTTGAGGCCATGAGTTTCGTCGGTTCGTCTACCGAGGATCTGCCAGGCCTGATCGGCCTGGAGATTGTTAGAATCGATTGGCGTCTACGCTGATGGTTTCGTCAGGAGAGCTCCTTCTATAACGACTCCGGCGTTCACGTATTTCCATAGCGCAACAAGCAGTTTCCGAGCGAGGGCGATGATCGCCGTCTTCTTGTACCGGCCACCATTCTGGGATGACTCGCGCCCTGAACCACTGGCTGAGTGCGGAATTGGGTTGATGGCGCACCCAGAGCCACGCAACCTGGACAAGCGTCGACCGGAGCCTAGGATTGCCGGACTTCGAGACTCCCTGCTCGCAATTAATCTGCCCACTTTGCCAGGGCGTTGGCACCAAACCAGCGTAGGCGGCAACCTGTCGTCGATTGTCAAACTTGCGCGACAATCCCTCAGACCACAGGACGGCCGCGAACTCCGGACCTATTCCCTTGAGGCTGAGCAGCAGGGCCGGTGTTGGCTCATCTGCCGCGACGAGCAAGGCGTCGCGTGCCTCTTCAACATCCTTGATCTGCTGGATCAGCAACTCGATGCGATCAAGCTCGCGGCTGATCTGCGCCATGAGCGCTGGCGGCAGTGGACGCCCATCTCCGGTAATGAGCGCGTCGAGGCATCTGCCTCGATCGCCTTTCAACGGTTCGTATCCGGACACACCTTGGCTGAACAAAAGGCCCTTTATCCTGTTGACGTGCCTGATCCGCTCGTTCGTCAGCGCCTTCCGCTCCCGCACCAACCGGCGACGGTCTTCCTCCTCCGGCGTTGGCACTCGCAACATCGCGCAAACCCGAGGCTCGCCGCGGTTGTAGGCCAACAACGCTCGAACCAGTGCTTCCCCATCAATCCTGTCGGTCTTGGCCCGCCGGCGGCGACGCGATGTGGCAATGGATGCCGGGTCCACGACATAACTTTCGATGCCTTCGCGTTCGAGGACCCGATGTATCGAGAATCCATCCAGACCAGCTTCCTGGATTGATATGACCCGGAAACGCTGCCCTGTCCGCGCTTCCGCCTTTCGTTGCAGCTCTGCGAAGTGATCGAGCAAACCCGGAATGTCGCCCCCCGGCACGAGGTGTCTCGACATTCTCTCGCCCCACCTGGCGAAAGCGAAGTCACGAGCCATTTTGAACGAGACAGCTCTAACGAGACAAATATTGCGGCAAGATCGACGCGGATCGCGGCCGGGGCTTTGGTGGTGTTGGCTTGCATGCTGACCTCCAGGTGATGTTTGGCGACTTCACTCTCGCAGAGCGCTGGTCGCCTTCCATCCCCATAGGATCTTCACGCCAGGTGACGGTCTGCTTTCGGGTAGCATATGCAAAGAGCAGTCGTTCCGTTATTCCGTGAACGATTTTGGGATTTGGTACAAGTTCGCCCGTCCATGAGATTTTCCAGCTTAGGATCAGCTTTGCTAAGTCTATCCCTTGGCTGTTAACGGACGAGCAACTGGATCATCACTGAAATGAAGGATGATGTGATCGTCCTCCTCATCCAGATTCCGTGGAGCCATCTCCGCGCCTGAGATCGTCAGGCCCTTGTTGAGCCAACTAGCAAGAAAATTCTTTTCACCGTTTCTTTCACCGAGGAAGTATCGAAATTGTGCCTCGGTGATGCGTCCCGCCATAAGATCCAAGAACATCCGTGCAGGAATTCTCACGCTTTCCTGTCGCCCACTATTTGGATTCCTATCTCGAAGTTTGCTCTCCATACTCATTCCCAGATACCATCCCCTTGCCTTCGGCGAAAAACAGCCCTGACGGAATAACGACCTAACCTGATATCCAGCGAAGCGTGGAAGTGCCAAGGCTTCAAGGATTTTCGAGAGCGCCACACACGCATCTTCCCCCACGTCAGTATAGAAGCCCCGAGCCACCCATTTTCGTTCGCTACTCCCCATTCGCAGTTCTTTTCGCGGACTCAATGCCACGACGCCGTCGATCTTCCGGTTATGTAATTGGACAAAGCGGTGAATAATCTGCCGCGCGGAAAAATTTCGTCCCCCTGGGTCATTTTCCCCGATCTTACCCATGCGGTTCAAAAGGGTCGACCCAACATCGGCGACGACGATGATGCGGACTGTTCCTGTTGTCGCCGCGCGAAGCTGATCCGCCTTTCGACGAAGAAGCGCGAAAAGCGGATTCTCCTCAAGCGAATAGGCCTGCGGCGGCAAGGATGTCCAGATGTTATGGTATCGGATCTGGCGATACGTCTTCCACTCCACTTCTACCAAAAGTCCCAGCTCACTTAGAGTGATTTTCTCTGACTTAAATCGATCTTCACGTACCCATTCCCTTAACCTCTTCCCCAGCTCTTCACTCAACTGAAAATCAAAAGGTGCCAAGACTTGTCGAAAGCTTCGTCCCTCGACGCGCTTTGTGGTTTCGCCGAAACGAAAATAGAGGTGGTGGCCCACTCCCTTGGACAGCCGATTGCAGAAGTCGATAATGGAAAGAGCAACACGGTCCATCGCCTCTTCTGGCGAAATTGAGTTATCCGTGGCCGCCGCGATCTCAACAGCAACTTGCGTGCCCAACACGACGGTCTCGGAGACGGCATCCGGCCGCCGGGTGTCACCCCACCACTCCGGCTCGACGACGATGTCGCCGGTGTTCGCAATCGCCCACAATATCGCCAATTCCATTTCGCCTGGCAGTGCCTGATCGACTTTCTTCGATTCGAGTCTCTGAACGAGATCGCAGAATTTCTCTTGATCGAGATAAGCCGAAAGGTCATCAAGCATCTGCTGGAGTCGACGCCGGGAGAATACGGGCATCAACAGAATCTTTGAGATGATGTCGGGTCGGCGCAGAACTTGTCGGAGTCCGTCACGAGCAGTTTGTAGAAGTCTTCGGAATTCTCGATTGCAAACGTGATTGCCTCCATCGGGTGAGGGGAGATGTCGTTTCAATGAAGCTAACAGAATTCGACCTGGAGCAACGCCGGAGTCGCCGGATTCCCTCCCCGGGCAGGTGCATCTACTGCGGGGTCGTAGGAGCGCCGTTGACGGACGAGCACGTGATACCCTTCGCATTGGGCGCCAACAGCCTCGTCCTCAAGAAGTCTTGTTGCTCCGATTGCCAAAAGATCATCCAGAAATACGAGCAAGAGGTGCTTAAGAAGCAACTCGGGGTGTTCAGGGCGCAGGTGGATGCCCCAACCAGGAACAGAAAGGATCGACCTTCCGACGTCCCAATGCATTTTGTCGAGGTCGACGAACAGGGTCAACCTATACGGAATATCGGCAAGCGCAGAGTCGTCTTGGCAGAGGCGCCCTTGATGATCAGCCTCTGGTCGTCGCCTCTCCCCAAGCTGCTCAACCCTAGCTGCGCCGGGTCGGCGCCAATTGGCCAACCTTGGAACTACGTCGATCGGCAGGCTATGGCGAGCATAGTCAAGCAGGTTGCGGAAGAGACTGGAGCCAAGCACGTGGCAGTGAAGGTCGGTGAAGTCAATCGTCGGCACTACCTGCGGTCGCTGGCGAAAACGGCACACGCCTATGCCGCCGCCGAAATGGGCATGGATGCTTTCGACCCGCTGCTTGTAGGCCTCATCCTCAGCAGACGCGATGACGTCGAGACCTTCGTAGGTGATCTCCCGCATGAAAGCCCGTTTGAAGCCGATGACTCCCATACGCTCCAAATAGCCATTGGCGAGCCCCTCGATGGACCAGGGGCAGGCTATCTCGTCGCCCGAATCGTCCTATATCCAACGCTCGGAAGCCCAGCGCACGTAGTGATCTTGGGGCGACCGCGGTAGAGACTGATACCTTGCGGCCATTTGCGCGCCGCGACTACCCGCTCTATCAGGACACTGCAGCGACCCCAGCGGACCAGTAGCTTTCAGGTCTGGGCGACGCCCATCGCTATGGCCGAGATGGGCGCGCTCCTGCCCGGCAGCAATGTGGCCGATACCGGACTGTGCGGTTTCGGTCCGGACTCGCGCCAAGCTCCCATTCCGCATCCGACCCATAGCGGAAATCCGCGCTAGGAACTCGGATCGCTGAAGCCTCGGTCAGACGCGCGCTTTAACGGCGAGTCGCGCAGCGGCTCGGTCCATGCAAACGCGTGTTTAAGGGGTCGAAACGGCAGCAGCGGTGTTAGCAATGGTGTGTGGAAATACACTGCCGCGGTGGTCCGGTGAGTGCCGCCACGCCGGCGCCCGTACCGCTCGCGCGAGATCGGACCAACCACCCGGCAATAAACCTGGAGGGCGACCAGCTCGGCGAGCTTGGCCGCGACGTCTGCCCTCGGCTCCTCTGCAGTGCTCAGGCCGCTTCGCGAGCCGAGCAGGAGGCTGACTTCGCGGAGAGCTTCATACGTCGTGTCATGCACAATGGGAACGAGCAGGTCTCGCGCTAGGAGTGCCGAAAGCTCTTTGTCGGCGATGAACGCGGCGCAGCAGCGCAGGGGTCACAAGCACGATCCCCGCGCGACTTCGCCAGTCCCTTGTCGATTTCGCGGAGCAACGGCGTACCAAGGCCACGTCCTTCTCGCTGAACCAGACCGAGACACCGCGCGACTCGAGCAGATCGTGCAGCTGCTTGGCAGCCCCGCTCCGGGCGTCCCATGCGTGGCAGAGAAAGACGTCCCGACGGTCCGGCAGGGACGCTCGATCTCGACGCTGCTGCGGACCGGCGCGAGTGCCCGCACCTGTGCGTCCGTGTACACCACGGACGATCCTGCTCGCGACCAGCGAGGCCTGCTGCTGCCGGACCTGCCGACGCTGCTGCGGCCGCCCCCGCCGCTCCCCGACGGGGAGTAGTAGAACTGGGACGAGTACGACCCGTAGCCGCCGTTGCGGCCATAGCCATAGCCGGCACCGCATGTAGGGCAGGCCGCCGCGCCGCTCGTTGTGCGATGGCCATGTACTGGTGCTGTGCATCTTGCCATGTGGCGGACGATACTAGGTATCACTGCCGCTCTCAATCGCTTCGGAGAGCGGCTTGGGGCCGTGACGTGACGGTCCGGACTACGAAAACTTTGCGGTAAGCCGCTCTTCGGCCCAATCTCTGCTATTCTTCCCGATTGCCCAATCGTTCCGATGGCCTTCTCGATCGAAGCCACGCACACTGGTCTATGGGTGCTTGGGTTTCCTCATCAATCAAACCCATGAGGACGCATAGGCCCCAATCGTGTCCGTCAGTTCTATTCAAATTGTGGGCGGCGATCGTCCGAATTGAGAGTTCATTCCAACGTTCTGGAAACAGCGAAACAGCCCGAATTATTGCAGCATCTCGGATTTGAAACGCTGTTCGATGTCGACGATTTGTGAGTCCGCAAGCAGCGCCGAGTCTGACTATCGACCTGCCCGGGGGCGCCTTCCGCGGATATCGGACTGCCGCTTTGCGCTGGCAAGCACGCGCGTCTTGGCGGCTTGGAATGTCTGGTGGGACTTGTGCGCAAACATTTCGGTTTCAGGCATACCCAACGAATAAAGCGATCGCTCGCGATCTTCTTCCGATCTGAGGTAGGTGATGTATTCGCCGACGCGGTGCAATCGAACCTTTACTCGCTCCAACCGGTCTCCCTTGATGAACAGGCCGTACTCGCGCCGCGCGGCTTCAGCCAGGTAGTTGTTCACGGTCTCATTAAAGACGGCGCTGTCCGTACAAATCAAGTCAAGATACGTGAAATCATAGGCGAGCTCTTCATACATGTAGAGCCCGTAGTTCGTGATCTTGATCGAGTCCACTTCATCTGAATAGGCGTCCACCCTGTTGTTGGATTCCACGAAACCATGCTTGAGGAGTATATCGGCATTTTTCACGAAATCGTCCAACATGTTGAATGTCTCGGCGAAGTACGATTTCAATTCCGAAACTGACATATAGGCTGGCGCAGAGCCGTCTATGTTCTTTGACAGTTTGCGGAGAATTCGCAGTCCGGTGAAGTGTGAGCCGTGACGAGCGTACCGGATTTGATAGATGTTCGGAATATCGCTCAACCCCTCGTCGTAGAAGTAGCGGGTGGGTATCATCACCGGCTTTATGACCTGGTGGATTAAGAAATTCCAGGTGCCGGCTGCGAGCATTTCTTCCACATTTGTGTAGCCGGACAGCAGGAAGCTGCGGAACAGGTCAAGCGACAGACGGATATCGCCATGCGCACAAGCGGTGAGAAAGCTGTTCAGCGGCGAGGCCGTACCCATGAACTCTCGACAGAGAATGTTGAGGTACTTGCAGCAGTCGTCGACCGTCGCTTTATCAGCGCCGTGGATGAAGTCACTTCGCCGCGCCTCGTTCTCCAGAAGGCCCACCGTGTAGGCGAGGCGCTTCTTGAAGACCTCTGCGGGCTTGGGTGAGCTGATATGGAAGCCGGCGTTTTGAAACGCGTCCAAAACACCGTGAATCTTTGAGTTATAAAACCTCTCTTCTCGCATCGAAATCAGCGTGACGCAGCCAAGCTCGTCCGCAATCTGCTGCGCCGAAGCGAAGCAAAAATCCTGCGTCGGGCCTGCGTACTGGTCAGTGTTGTCGACAACGACAATTATGCCTTTGGCCCGATCTTTCCAATAGTCCACCAACTGACGCGCGCAGTATGTTTTGTCCAACTTCCATTCGCTGATTAAATTGTTTAGTCGCAGATTATATGCTTCGGACGCCTTCGGCAGGCCAGAAAGCTCCTGTTTCGAAGCAGTCTGGAAACGATCGGAAAACAGCTTCGCGATGAGCGTCGAACGATCCGATTCCAGGATGCGGTCAACGTCGAGACTTCGAACAAGAATATCCCAGATGGCGACCCGTATACCCTCAATGTCTTCTGGTATTTTCAGGAGATCCACAATCGCGACCACCGAGTGGTCCTTTAGCCACCGCGGCGGATTGTGGTGCAACAGACGTTTGATAAAGGTGGACTTGCCCGACCCCTTCCCGCCGAAGAGAACCAGCACCTCGCCTTTGCGGCCCTTCTTGATGTTCTTGGTCAGCCTGCCCCCAAGTTGTCCGCCTTTGCCGGTCTCATCGAGTTGCTGAACGCCATACGACTGGAAGTAGGGAGAGAGAGAGTCGTGGATAAGCGTGCGCATACCGTCGTAGGACGCCTGCGAATCCCTCTGAGAAACGTAGCACCGCTCCATGAATTCGGTGTCGTCATCCCCAATAATGCCGAAGTAGTGATTGATTATAGGGCGGAGGGTAGAGGCGAGCCGATTGGCGGTGATTGTGTGAGAATAGGCCGGAATGTCGTCTTTAGGAAAATAGAGCTGCCGGTCTTTGGGAGGAGCGCTTGTTAATAGGGAAACAAGCGAAGAGTTCTCCGTTATCGCCTTGAATGAGAGCGCGTTCACCGCGCGCGTGTATTCCTTCGCGAAAAACGTGAGGTCTCTCACCACAAAGGCAGAGAGTGTTTCCCAGCGCTTTGCCTTCTCGAAGGTCTTGAAGAGCACCCACTGAATGCCGTTCGTGATACAGGCATATTCGCAGCCCGTATCAAAGCAGTACCTGCGAACCTGCCCCATCGCGTCATTGATGTTTGGATCGGAAAGCAGCTTTTGGATAGATATGTAGCTCGATACCTCGCCAGCAGTGGCCGCATCCGGAAGCTCGAAAAACACACCATCCTTCTTTGCCTCGATGAAGATCAGATCGTCGCCATTGGCCTTTTTGAGGATGTAGTCCGCGAACCCGGGCCGAATGTACTCCTCTGTCGCCACGCGGTTCTTCGGCCAAGCTAGGAATTCATGCAGGACGGTATCAATCACCTTGTGGCGCGTATCTGCCTCATTGTGATCTCGCGTGGCCGACCACTGTATCAGATCGGTAATACTGGTCATTTTGTCAGGCGATGCGGCAGGCTGGTTCATTCTTGTTTCTGAATCCCACTCTTCGCTATTGCGAAAACTCTCGCCTGACGGCGCAAGTGAGCGCCATTCAACATTTCCAGCTTGTGACCATATCTAGGATCCCTTCTCAAGCAAGTGGTGCCAGTGATTCGACCACCCCTATCGAAATCCCGCAGAAAGAGTCGGGAATGAACCCAGACGCCCTGTCGTGCGCGTCAGCAGTGAATGTCTGCTTTCAATTCTTCTAGCGCAAACGCCAATGACCGATTTGGGCGCAGAGCCGGCATTGGTTCGGGGCAGATCAGCTCGTCTATCGTGCCCTGTGTTTCGGCTTGCCGTCGGCAGGTTGCTTCAATGCATTTGCCCGCCTAGAAAGGTGCCCCCTCGGACTCACTGGTCGCTGTCACTTATTCGGACCCTGAAATTGGCTGCCGCCGCGATTTCTCTGACTTGTCGACGACAGGGAGCCCTTCCTTTCTGGCCTTGGCAAACGCTCGATCGCTCTCCAGGAACTCCGCCAGCATGAACGGGATCAGTTCCGCTACCGATTCGGACTCGCCATAGGTCTGACGATAAAGCGCCGCATAGTCCTTCAGTGCTTGGTTCAGGTCTGCACTTACGCTTATGGTGATCTTCGAAGGTGTCCGATCCGGAAGTTTGCCGAGTTTCAGATTGGTCATGATGACTCCAGTCAATTCGGGTACGGCCGCAGCACAAGATCCTTGTGCACGATGACGCGCAGTGGCCAACCGGGCCGGACAGTGATGGTGGGTTGGATATTGAGGTTCTTCTCGGTGATGCGCTGGCCAGCTTGACTGACGTTCTGCTGAGCGGATTCGCGGATTGCTTTGACCAGGTCGCTTTCGTCTTCTCCGAGGCTCAGCTCGGTGCCGACCCCTAGCAACGTGGCCAGCGCAACGCCTTTGATCAGCTGCCAGGTGTGAAAATCCACCTTGTCCTCAAGCCCGGCATAGCCGGCGGTGTCCGTCGCCGGCAGGTTGTCGATTTCGATCGAAGAGCCGTCGGGCAGCAGTATCCGTTGCCAGACCAGCAGCGCGCGCCTTTGTCCAAAGGCAACAACGCTGTCATAGGTGCCAATCAGGCGAGAGCCTTGCGGAATGAGCAAGGTGCTGCCGGTGACTGTGTCGTGCACATTCTCGGTGACCTGTGCGACGACGAGGCCGGGCAAGTCGGAATTGATGCCAGAGATAAGGCTCGCTGCGATGACGCTGCCGGCCATCAGCTGATACGGCGAAGCCGGCGTCTGCAGTGCATGCAGATTGTAGATTCCACTTGTGTTCCGCTGGCTGACAAAATCGAGCTTGCGCTGTTGATTGTTTTGGTCGCCCTCGGCCGGTGCAACGGAAGCTGAATCGCGTGCGGCATCGGATTGAGGAGCCGTTCCATCAAAGGGTGGACGCCCGCCCTGCCCGTTGCCGGCGGCATCCGCTTGCCGGGGTCGATTTTCGATCCGGAAGAAGACTTGCGATTCGCGCGCTTCGATCGCCTGCTGTGCAAGGCGCTGCTCCTCCGCCGAAACCTCCTGGCCCGGCGCGATGCCCAGCTGGCGTTGGTGCTCAAGGATGGGGCGGCCGAGGTCGCCGGGCAGCGGTGGTCCAAGCACTGGAGGCTTGGGCTTGATCCCGGAATAGTCCTTAGGCAGCCTTTCAATTGCCTCCGCGGTTGGCTTCCGCTCAGTGTTGTAAAGCTCTTCAGCCTGCTCTTTGATGCGCAGCGCCGGTCCCTGCAACGCCATCATGGTGACGCCTAGAACGGTGCCGGAACCAACAGCTGCAATGGCGACAATAATGCCGCGCTTGAAGCGCACAGCGCGGCGAGGCGAGGCCCGCAGCTGCAGCTGTTCAGGATCGAGTTTCGGTGGAGCATCGGAGCGGGAAGTATCCGTCATGGGCCGTCCCTCACCTGCTGGAACGCGAAAAGAGCAATATCCGCCGCGGCGCTTGCCTGCCGTCGGTCCTCGTGATGCGCACCACCTGCTGCTGCTTGGCGCCGAGGCGCAGTTCGGCTGCGGCGAAGAGGCGATCGACGATGTAATAGTTGCCCCGTATGCGGTAGTTGACGAGCTGGTTGTCCCCGTCAGCACCGACGATGAAGAGCGGCGGAGCCTCGCCCTGATCGATGCGGCGCGGAAACTCGATATAGACCTTGCTGCCATCATCGAAGGCGCGCGTCGGCCTCCAGGGCGGCATGTCGCCCGTAATCGAATAGCGGAAGCGAATATTTTCGAGAGCCACATTCGACGCCACTGGCATAGCAGCCTCGGCCTGCGCATTGCGCCGGCGTAGCGCGATGATCTGGTCCTCGCTGTAGGTCCAGGAGATCGCCGCCATGGCGGTCTTATCCGTGCTTTGAAGCTGCAGGTGATAGCTTCGCCGGTCCGTGGTGATCACCAGATTCGTGGCAAGTCCTGGTGCGAAGGGCTTCACCAGCACATGGGTGCGCTGGTCATCGCCGGAGCCACTGACGGTGTCGCCAATTACCCAGCGCACTGTATCGCCGGCCGACACGGATTGGAGTTTCTCCCCTGATTGCAGAGCGATATCGCTGACGCGCTCCGGTGCGGCATAGAGCTGGTAGAGCGCGCCTTCGGCAAAGGGGTAAACCTGCACCGCATTCACATAGCCATATTTGGTGGGTTGCTGCGTCGCCGCCTTGTTGGCATCGGCGACACGTTCTTCAGGCGAGCGCTTGTCTTCAGCAACCCTGCCCGGCTCGGGCTGCAACTGGCCGGGCAGCGGCAGCGGTTTCGGCACTTCCACGACCTTGACGGGCTTCTCCGGCGCCTTCTCGATTGCCGCCGGTTGGAACTTGGCAGCATCATAGGAAATCTGAGCTGGCGGCACCGGCTTCGAGGCACAGGCGGAAATGACCGCAGCCGACGCAGACAGGATTAGCGCAGTGCGGAGCGACGAGAGTTTATTTATCATTCGCAGGCTCCTTTGGGGGAACGGAAGTTTGCGCGGCACTGTCGAGCTCGCGCGACCAGTCGATGGCGTTGATGAAGAGGCCGAGCGGGTTTTTGCGCAGCTGATCGGTATTGTTCGGCGGCCGGATCACAATGGTGAGGATCCCGGTCCAACGCGTTGTGCTGGCGAGGCTGCTGCGCTCAAAGACCTGCTCGGTCCATTTGACTTGATAGGAGCTGTCGGATGCTCGAACCACGCTCGTCACCTGCACCGAGACGCTGCGCGTGCCGATCTTGCCGAACGGGTCGTTGGCCTTAGCGTACTCGTTGAGAAAGAGGGCTCCACGGTCGGTGGCAAAGTCGTAGGCCGAGAGCCAATTCTGCCGCACCAGCACCGCATCGGTGGAAACAGAGCGGACATTCTGGATGAAGCGGCCGAGATGCCAGGCGATCTGGGCATCGGTGGGCTCGTAGTCCCGGATTGCTGGAGCGACGGCGCGCGCCTCGCCGAAACGATCAACCTCGACGACATAGGGCACGACGCGGCCCTGCATCGACTGCCACAAGAGTCCACCAGAGAGCCCGGTGGCCAGAGCGAGGCAGCCAAAGGCCATCAGGCGCCAGTTCCTTGCCTGCACGCGCGCAGTGCCGATGCGCTCGTCCCAAAGTTGGGCGGCCTTCTGGTATGGTGTGACGGGGTGGGGCGTCTTCCCGTAACGCTGAACAGGTCGCTTGAAGAGCATCTAGTCTTCCTTATCGTTGAGAGAGGGGTTGGCGCCGCTTCCACCCCGATCGCCATCGCGGACGGCCTGCGTGGCGGCGTGGCGATGGGCGCGCGCGGTCTGTTCGGAACGCAAGCGCCTCGCCCACGCCGGCGCGGCATTGGCACCTGACGCGGCAGGGTTTCCGGTCATTGATGCGGTCGGCGTGCCGCCCGTCGCGGTCCAGGCGGCATCGCGGCCGGCATCGGCGCTGCGCCGGAATGGTTCTGTTGCAGATCGCATTCCCCGAATCGCGGCGCCGCCAGCTGCGCCGGCAACGCCCTGCAGTCCAGCAGCTACGCCGGAGAGGCCGGACTCGGGCGATGTTGCACGCCTCATCTGCCAAGCTGTGGAAGCAGCCGATCCCATGGCCGTGCCGGCTCGAACGGCGGCGAGACCGCCGCCGGTTGCCATGCGCGCGCCGGCAAGCGCCGCACCTCCGGCAACGAGCGTTGATCCGGCGGCCGCGGCGGTGGTTCCGAGTGCGGCTCCCGCGCCAAGCTGCGGCGCGCCGGAAACAAGACCCGAGGCAATTCCCGGTCCGAAAATGCCGAGCCCAAGCAGCGCCAACGCGCCCAGTACCTGTGACATGGCCGCGGCCAAGTCCGGCTCCTTGCCTTGCAGGGCGGAAGCGAACTCGCCGAAGAGCGTGGAGCCGATGCCGACGATGACGGCAAGCACCATCACCTTAATGCCCGACGAGATCACATTGCCGAGCACGCGCTCGGCCAGAAACGCCGAGCGGTTCCAGAGCGCGAAGGGCACCAGAACAAAGCCGGCCAATGTGGTGAGTTTGAACTCCAGGATGGTGATGAAAAGCTGGATGGAAAGGATGAAGAAGGCGATGAGGACCAGGAACCAGGCGAGAAGCAGCACGAAGATGGTCAGCGCGTTGCCAAAAATCTCGGGGAAGCCGACTAGCTGGCTCGCTTGATTGAGCAGCGGCCAGGCGCCCTCGAAGCCGGCCGCGGCAATGCGGCCTGGCCGCAGGAGACTGTCGGCGGACAAATTGCCGGACGAAGCGTTGATGCCGAGCCCGGCAAAGGAGCGGTAGATAATGTCGGCAAGGCTTCTGAAATTGTTCAGGATGAACGCGAAGGCGCCGACATAGAGCACCTTTCGGACGAGCCGGCCAAGAACGTTGGGTTCGCCGCCGAACGCCCAGACCAGGCCCGCCAGCGTGATGTCAATGCCGATCAGGATGGTAGTGAGAAAGGCGACGTCGCCCGAAAGCAGACCGAACCCGCTGTCGATATAGCGGATGAAGGTCTGCATAAAGCGATCGATGACGCCGAGGTCATTCATGTCGCCGTCTTCCTCGTTGTCTTGAAGAACTGCTGATCAGTTGCCGGGATAGGCCGTACCGGTGCCCAGGAAACGCTTCGTCGTCTCGCGGGCGGCTTCCTCAGACTGCGCCTTGCGGGCAGCATCTTCGGCTTCAGCCCGGAACTGGGTCGCGAGCAGCGTCTGGATCTGCATCTGCTGCTTGGTCGAAAGCGCGATCAGCTGATTGGTGGCCTGGCTTGCCTCAAGGGCACCTGCCGCGCCCTGACTGCGGTTGACGAGATCGGTAAGCAGGTCGCCGTCGGCCCGCACGTTCTCCACGATCTGCGACTGCGCGCTCATGGTTTGGCGGAACGCCTGCATGGCGTTTTGCCAGCGCTCGCGCGCGGCGCTCGCCACATCGTTG
The DNA here is from genome assembly GCF_040322355.1 of Mesorhizobium sp. M0145. NCBI lineage: Bacteria > Pseudomonadati > Pseudomonadota > Alphaproteobacteria > Hyphomicrobiales > Phyllobacteriaceae > Mesorhizobium > Mesorhizobium sp. M0145. The sequence goes on along the minus strand of NZ_JAMYTK010000024.1, from coordinate 8,449 downwards.
ACCTCGATTGTGGCGTCGTAGCTTTCCGGATATTGCACACGCCACTGGTTCTGAAGCTTGTCGAGATCGAAGCTCAGGCCGCTGGCCTGGGTCATCAGGCCGTCGATCCGTTGGAGCGAACCTGTGAGCTGGCCCACGGAAGAAAAATCCAGGCGCTGAAGGTTGCGCGCCATCTTCTGCAGCATGGTCGCCTGGTTCTGAAGCGACTGGATCTGGTTGTTTATCTGCTCCAGGGAACGTGCCGCTGTCAGCACGTTCTGCGCATAATTCGACGGATCGAACACGATTAGGGCGTGGGCCGGCTGGACGTAGTCGGCCATCGGTTTTGCGATTAGGGAAACGGTGATCAGGCTGGTGAGAAGGCGGCGCCGCATCATGACGATTGCTCCTTGTCTGGTTGAGGGAATTGCTGGAGAAGCTCGGCAGCCCAATCGAGGCCGCGCGCACTCAGGAACCGGGAGGCAAAGCTGTCCTGCCCGTGCTCTGACAGGACGCTGTCGATCAAAGCTTGCGTGGCCGGATCAGAGGCGCCGCAGAGCGCAAGAGCGATCGGGCCGAGCCCGAGCTCGAAGAGGCGGTTGCCGCGGCGCGACTGCAGATAATACTGGCGCTTCGGTGTGGCACGGGCGACCAATTCGATTTGCCGCTCGTTCAGGCCGAAGCACTCATAGGCTGCCCGCACCTGCGGTTCCACGGCACGGTCATTGGGAAGAAAAATGCGCTGTGGGCAGCTCTCGATGATTGCCGGCGCGATCGACGAGGCAGCGATGTCTGCAAGTGACTGCGTGGCGAAAATGACGGAGACGTTCTTCTTTCGCAGCACCTTCAGCCATTCGCGGATGCGGGCGGCAAAGAGCGGGTTGTCGAGATAGACCCAGGCCTCGTCGAGCATGAGCAGTGTTGGCCGGCCGTCGAACCGCTCCTCGAGGCGATGGAAGAGATAGGTGAGCACCGGCAGCACGGCGCCTTCCTGGTGCATCAGCTCTTCGGTCTCGAAACACTGCACATCCGACAAAGCCAGCCGATCTTCATCGGCATCGAGCAGACGCCCGAACGGGCCATCGAGCGTGTACGGCATCAACGCGGATTTCAGCGCATTGGACTGAAGCAGGACCGACAATCCAGTGAGCGTGCGTTCCTGCGCCGGCGCGGTGGCAAGGCTGGTCAGGGCCGACCAGATCGCCTCCTTCACCTCCGGCGTTACGGTGACATTCTCATGGGCAACGAGGCCGGCGATCCATTCCGCCGCCCAGCTGCGAGTAGCCTGGTCGCCGATATTGCTCAGTGGCTGGAAGGCAAGCGCACCATCCGCGCCCAGCGCGTGGTGTTCTCCGCCCATGGCCAGTGTTGCCGCACGAGCCGAATTGCCCTTGTCGAAGACATAGACCTGCGCCCCGGCATAGCGTCGAAACTGCAGAGCGACTAGCGCGAGCAGAACCGACTTGCCGGCACCGGTCGGCCCAACGACCAGCATGTGGCCGACATCGCCGACGTGGGTGGAAAGCCGAAACGGTGTCGACCCGTTGGTCTCTGCGAAGAGAAGCGGCGGGGATTCGGTCCCAGTCACGTTGGCGAGATGCTCGTTATCCACCGGACCGGCCCACGCCGACGACAGCGGCATGACATGGGCAAGATTCAGCGTGTGAACGAGCGGCTGGCGAACGTTAGCGTAGACATGACCGGGCAATGAGCCGAGCCACGCCTCGACCGCATTGATGCTTTCACGGATTGTGGTGAAGCCGAGCCCATTGACTATGCGCTCAACCGCTCGGAGCTTTTCCGCGGCGGCCTGCCGGTCCTGGTCCCATACCGTCACCGTTGTGGTGAGATAGCCGAAGCCGACATGATCGCCGCCCAACACCTGAAGTGCTTCGTCGGCATCGAGGGCCTTGTTGTCGGCGTCACTATCGACGAGAGGGACGGGTTCGTTGGTCACGACCTCGCGCAGGATGGCGGCGACCGATTTGCGCTTGGCAAACCACTGACGGCGCAACCGTGACATCGTCTTGGTGGCTTCCGTCTTGTCGAGCGGGATGAAGCGCGTCATCCAGCGATAGGCGAAATCCTGATGGTTGAGCGCGTCGAGGATCCCTGGCCGGGTGACGTTCGGGAAACCAAGGATGGTGAGGGTGCACAGATGCTGCTCACCCAGCATCGGCTCCAGGCCGCCGGTAAGCGGCGCGTCAACCAGAACACCGTCGAGATACATTGGCGTTTCCGGCATGGCGACCGGATGGCGGTAGGTCGAGATTGTGCCGTGCAGATAGGTTAGCGTCTCGGCATCATCGAGGGCGCGCACTTCCGGCATGAAGCCGGACAGCAAATCCAGGACGCGGTCGGTCTCGCCGCGAAACCACGCCAGCTCCTGGCGCCAGTCTCTAGCCCCTCCCGAGTGATGCGAGTCGACCAGTGCGCTTTCCGCCCGCGCCTGGCCATCTGGCGCCGGCATGAAGACCAAGGTCAGATGATAGCGACTCTCGAAGTGCGCGACCTTGCCCTCGAAGGCCGCGCGCCGTTCCTCATCGACCAGCCATGAGGCAGCATCGGGAAAAGCCGAGCTCGGATAGCCCAGCGCTTCCACGCGCTCGGCCTCGAAAAACAACCCCCATCCGGAGCCCAACCTTCGTAGCGCATTGTTGGCTCGTGCGCAGATGCCAACCAACTCGGCTTCGGTCGCGCTTTCGAGGTCGGGGCCACGGAACCGGAAGGTTCGCTGGAAGCTACTGTCTTTATTGAGCACGATGCCGGGCGCGACCAAAGCGGCCCAGGGCAGATGGTCGGCAAGCCGATCGGCTTTGCCGCGATACTCCGAAAGGTTCAGCATGCAAGCCACCCCTTCAGGCGAAGATGACGGACAAGCACGCTGGCGAAGTCCGGATCGCGGCGAGCGGCAAAGACCGCGAGGGTGTGGCCGGCGATCCAGAGCGCCAGTCCGGCGATCCACTGCTGCAGGCCAAGGCCTATTGCCGCGGCCACCGTGCCGTTGAGGATCGCCACCGCTCGCGGCGCGCCGCCCAGCAGGATCGGCTCAGTCAATGCCCTGTGAACGGGGACTTCGAAACCCTCGACATGCTGCTCTCCGGTGGCCATCAGACGAGTGCCCCGCCGCCGAAGGAGAAGAAGGAGAGAAAGAAGCTCGATGCCGCGAAGGCGATCGACAGGCCGAAGACAATCTGGATCAGCCGGCGAAAACCGCCTGCCGTGTCACCGAAAGCAAGGGTCAGGCCGGTGGTGATGATGATGATCACCGCGACGATCTTGGCGACCGGTCCCTGCACCGACTCAAGGATCTGCTGCAGCGGCTGTTCCCAAGGCATGCCGGAGCCCGCTGCGTGGGCCGGGAGGGTGAGAAGAAACGCGAGCGCGGTGGACGAAAGGAAGCGAAGCTTCTTGAGCATGAGGTGACCTTTCAAAACTGCTGGAGTTGCGGAAGCGTGAGCGGGGTGACGGCGTAATCACCGCTGCTGTCGAGACCGGTGACCTCAGCGATCGCGTCAATGCGGCGCGAGGATCCGCGCCCAGCGATGAAGACGATCAGATCTACCGCATCAGCGATGAGGCGGCGGGGAACGGTGACGACGGCTTCCTGGGCGAGCTGCTCGATACGGTAGAGAGCGGAGCGCGCCGAATTGGCGTGAACCGTCGCGATGCCGCCGGGATGCCCGGTGTTCCATGCTTTCAGCATGTCCAGGGCTTCCGCGCCCCTGACTTCGCCCACGATGATGCGGTCGGGTCTGAGCCGCAGGGTCGAGCGCACGAGATCGGCGAGCGTGACCGACCCCCGCCTCGTCCTCAAGGCAACGCAATCCTTCGCCGCGCATTGCAGTTCGCGCGTGTCCTCGATCAGGATCACCCGCTCGTCGCAATTGGCGGCTTGTGCCAGCAGCGCATTGGCAAGTGTTGTCTTGCCCGACGACGTGCCGCCGGCGACCAGGATGTTGCGCCGCTCGCGGACCGCCTTCTTCAGCGCATCGGCCTGCAGCGGCAGCATGACCCGGTCGGCGACATAGTCGGCCAACGTGTAGAGTTTCGCCGCAGGCTTTCGGATGGCGAAGCATGGCCCCAGCACGACAGGCGGCAGCAGACCCTCGAAGCGCTCGCCCGATGGCAATTCGGCGCTGACAATCGGATTGTCAGCATGCGCCTCGGCGCGCACGTGGGAGGCGACCAGGCGGATGATGCGTTCGGCCTCAGAAGGATGCATGTGCACGCCGGTGTCGACCCGGCCTTCACCCAACCGGTCGAGCCGCAGCGCACCGTCGGGATTGACCATCACCTCAATGACGGTCGGATCGGCAAGGGCTTCGGTGATCGCCGGACCCATGGCGGTGCGCAGCATGACGCGACGGCGATGGTCGGCTTCCGGATGAGAACTCATCCTTCCCCTCCCCTGCGATCGTCGGTGCCAAGTGACCGTTTCCCGGAAGCGATTTGGCGGCCGACCTGTTCGACGAATTTGTCGAAGCGCTCCTGGGCAATCGCTTGCGTGGCCCTGTCCGGCACCGGCGTGTGAGCATGAAGCGTGATCGAAAAGCGGATGAAGAGCGCCAGGCTCTCCAGGATCATCTCGACATCGCGCCTGACATGTCCGAGGTCGCGGGAAAGACGGTCGAGCCTCTTGCCGTAGCGCTGGTCGAGTTCATTCTCCCCACGCCGCTCGATAAAGGTCTCGACCGCGTGCGCCACAATGGCCGATTTGGTGGTCGATGGATTGCGGCTGAGGTTCTCCAGCTTCTCGCTCAACTCGGGTTCAAGCAAAAACTGGTGACGAATGCGGTGGGGCTTCATGCTGCTCGTTCCCTCTGACCGGCGCTGATGCACCGGCGACGGGAACGAGCATCGTCGAGATCCTCGAAATCGCTTACGGCCGTTATCTACGCTGAGATGCGCCCGCGTATGGCGCGCCGTTCAGAAGCCGGGCACGATGTCCTTGTCGTCGCCCATTCCCTCGTTGAGGCCGTACGCACGTGCGGCGGTGGAAATCCGATCCATGACGCGCTTGTCGGCGAGCGTCTCGCAGTCATCGTCTGCGGGCGTGAACAGATCGCCCTGATCAGGCTCCTGGACGACGAGGGTCCGTTCTTCGCGCAGGCCCGGATGGCGCTGCTGCTGGACACCTCCGTCTTCGATTGCCGCGCTGGCACTGTCGCCGTCGCCAGCAAGACGCCGATCCACGCCGCGCACCTGTCCGCTCCAATCGTCCGGGCGCGACGTGGGCCGATCCGCGTAGGCACCGTCGCGCAGCACCGGCGAAGGCAGCACTCGCTCCGTGAAATTCGGATCCTGGTAATAACGCAACTTCTTGGCGCGAATCGGCGGCAATCCCGAAACCAGGATTAGTTCGTCAGCCTGCGGCAACTGCATCACCTCACCCGGCGTCAGCAGGGGGCGAGCAGTCTCTTGGCGGCTTACCATGACGTGGGACAACCAGGGCGCCAACCGATGGCCGGCATAGTTGCGCATCGATCTGAGTTCCGTCGCGGTACCGAGCGCGTCCGAAATGCGTTTGGCCGTGCGCTCGTCATTTGAGGAAAAGGCAATCCGCACATGGCAATTGTCGAGAATGGCGTTGTTCTCGCCATAGGCCTTGGAGATTTGGTTCAACGATTGCGCTATCAGATAAGCGCGGATGCCGTAGCCTGCCATGAAGGCGAGCGCAGTCTCGAAGAAGTCGAGCCGACCGAGCGCCGGAAATTCATCCAGCATCATCAGGAGCTGATGCTTGCGGCTCTTCTTTGGATCGCCCTCCAGGCGCTCGGTCAGCCGCCGGCCGATTTGATTGAGCACCAATCGCACCAGGGGCTTAGTGCGCGAGATATCCGACGGCGGCACGACCAGATACAGCGACATCGGTCGCTCGGCATCCACAAGGTCGGCAATGCGCCAGTCGCAGGCCGATGTTGCCGCAGCCACCGCTGGATCACGATAGAGCCCGAGAAACGACATGGCGGTCGAGAGAACGCCTGAGCGCTCGTTCTCTGACTTGTTCAGCACCTCACGAGCCGCCGAGGCCACGACCGGATGGACCTGGGGCTTGTCCACCGTGCCGAGGTGGTTTGTGGTCATCATCCGCTGCAGTGTCGCAGCGAATGAGCGTTGCGGGTCCGACAGGAAGGTGGCGACACGGGCGAGTGTCTTTTCCTCTTCGGCGTAGAGCACGTGCAAGATGGCGCCAACTAGGAGTGAATGACTGGTCTTCTCCCAATGGTTCCGCCGCTCCAGCGCGCCTTCCGGATCAACGAGAATGTCGGCGATGTTCTGAACGTCGCGGACCTCATCTGGACCTTTGCGCACTTCCAGCAGCGGGTTGTACCGCGCCGATCTCGGATCGGTCGGATTGAACAAGAGACAGTGCGAGAACTTCGACCTCCAGCCAGAGGTCAGCTGCCAGTTCTCGCCTTTGATGTCGTGAATGACGGCCGAGCCGGTCCAGGAAAGAAGGGTTGGAACAACGAGTCCGACGCCCTTGCCCGAACGTGTCGGCGCAAAGGCCATGACGTGTTCTGGTCCGTCATGGCGCAGATAGCGATAATTCAGTCCGCCAAGGAAAACGCCGGCCGGCTGAAACAGCCCCGCCTTCTCGATTTCCAGCTTCATGGCCCATCGTGAGGACCCATAGGTGGTGACCAACCCCCGCTGCCGTGCGCGCCAGAGGGACCCAGCTATCGCGGCGGCACAGCCCAGGAACCCGCTGGCTCCGGCAAGTATGCCAGCCTTGTCGAAGACTTCAGGCGCATAGGCGTCAAATTGGAACCACCATTCGAACAGTTTCCACGGCTGGTAGATCGGCCAGCCGACTGTCACAAACCATGGCGCGCCGAGTGGCGGCTGATAGGAGAGCATGTGGGCGCACCATTGGGTTGCAGTCCACACGCCAAGAATGACAATTGCGAATACGACAGCGATCTGCCCAATCAGCAACTTCGTGGGTGTCAATGGCTTGCTCCGCTCTTCTGGCCAGACGGACCAAACATCGCGCCGAGCGATGAGAATTCGAACGGCCGCTACGTGCGACTAGGTGCGATGACAAGGTTGATAGGCATTGTTCAGCTGCGAACAGCGAAAATCCGCCGCAGCAACCGATCGGCGGTGCCAGGTACGCGGTTTGGTCGCAGAAGATGTTGGGGCTTCAGGCGCGGGCACATTGAAGATGTGCTGACAGACAAACCTTTGGAGCCGACGCGTTTGTACGAGTAGCGAGCTGAAAGGCTCGGCGAGAAGTCGTCGTTCTCAATCGGGCGACGGGGGATACATCGGCGAAGACGGCATAAGGCAGGATGGGCCAGACCGAGCCGACGGCAAGGTCGTAGCCAAGGCCTTGGAGCGCATAGCGCCTGGCCGGGAGGCCGCCGCCAGTCAGGCTTACGCGGCGCGTCGTTGAGCGAGGTGGAGACCCGAACGGGCTCGACGAGGGTCCACGGCGGTCACAATGTTGTGGTGGTGATCGCAGTAGACGCGATCCGGCGAAGTTGGCCCAGCACAAAAACGATAACCGCCAGGTACAGAAGCGTCTTCGCTCACCGGGAAGCGGCACTGATAGAGGCCTAGCTGAATGAGGGGGACGTCTCTCGAAGTTGGTCTGATATTTTCAGGCATGATGGTTTCCTAGTTCGTAGCAATTACCAGCTGACGGCCGCAGTGCGACCCGTCGGGACGAGCTTCTCTCGTTTTGGAGGGCTATGGGTCACCATATGGTGTTGGTAGCACCATCAATGAAGCCCTACGCCCTGCTTCTGAAGCCAATAGTTTGCGACTTAAGGCCACACGCGCGAACGCATTAGCAATCTACCATCGTGTCCCCGAGGCACTCGCCCGCCGCGGTTTGCCGGCGGCGGGGTCGCACTGGCTTGTGGGGCCCTAGGCCCACTCGCGGCGCTCGCACTCGATTTCGGTGCGGGTTTCCCGTGTCTCATCGCCCTGTCAGCGCGTTGCAAATGAGCGAAACCAAGCTGTCGCGCGCTCGCTCGTGGAGTGCGCCTTTCGGCCGCCATGCAAGGAAATCATCAACGCTCATCCAATCAGCCGGGTTTGTGTCGGCGTCTGGCTGGCTGAATTCCACATACAAATGCAGTTCGTCCGGCACGAAGACGACCCTCCATAATCCTTTGATGTCATTGGCAAGGTTGTAGGCGAGGACGGTCATGGCGGGGCACTCCTTTCGCCGTGGAGCGTGCCTATCTCACGGGAAAATTCCATCACCAGAAGTTAGTATTGACGCTCGCGCTTTCTCAGAAATCCAACGTCCACGTGATGCCGGAAGGTGCAGCTACCTTTTTGTGCATCTCGATGGAACACGGGATCGCCGCGAAAGTTCGGTGCACGCAGCGAATCCTCCCCCTCCAGGTATTGCTGCAGATCGGTATTCCGATCGGCCCGCGCTCCCCGCAAGGGCGCGGGCCTCGGCCTGTGGTGCTCATGCCATCTACTTCGATCCGCAAGATGGAATATG
>NZ_JAMYTK010000023.1:0-89555 GCF_040322355.1 Mesorhizobium sp. M0145 | reverse complement strand
GTCACAGCTGAAGTCGATCGGGCTCGAACCTTATGATTGCCTCAATCCAGGACTGATGGACTATATCGCCACCTGGACGGCCAAGAGATCCGGCGCGTTGCCGGCCTAACGACTGATCAGACACTATCCTTTGGGGCCGGACGAAATCGCCCGGTCCCAGGCGTTGGAACGAACGCAGGCGAGCGCGTAGACGGACACGCTTCGTAAGTCATTGCCGACGTGCTGTCAGCCTCGGGGGGCGTTGGGCCCAACGGGAATACGCTGAAATTGGTCCAACCGGATCGCATAGCTTCAAGATCAGCGACTGCGATCAGTTGGTTCTGGCTTGGCGCGGCCCAGATCGTGGACTAGCTTGGATATGGCGGGCAAAGTCGCGCCCAAAGCGCGATGGCGGCAAGGTGTTACCAGTACGGCATCGAGCGCCTTGAACGGCAGCACCATCAGCTTGCTGCGTTTGTCCAGGAAACCAGCCCGTATACCAGCGCGACCCCAGACCAGCCGATACCATCGGTGCGGCCGCGAACAAGGCGGGCGTCGGGGAAGCGTCGTGTGGCGGCCGGCAACAATGCGAAAGCCGGCGGTCACTAGCTGTCACGCGAAGCCGGAAGTCGGTCACGACCTGTCTCTGTTTCAATGGATCTGTCGCTGGCACATTCGGCCGATTTGCCACCGGGCAAGACATTGCATTTCAGAACGGCCACATCTGCCGCATGGCGCCGCGGAAATCATGGGCACATTCTGCTTTAGCCGGCCAAGATGGCAATGTACTATTTGCCAATAAGCTGGCCATGGTTGCAGGACTATTCTCGGCCAGACCAAACCGAAATGAAGCTGATGACCGATCGCGCCAGGTTCCTGATCATTGACGACCATCCGCTGTTTCGCGAGGCGCTGCATAGCGCCGTGCAGATGGCCTATCCGGAGGTCGACACGGTGGAGGCGCGCTCGATTGCCGAGGCGCTCGAGCTTCTGACGGATGCCAAGCCGTTCGACTTGGCGCTGCTCGATCTCAGCATGCCCGACGTGCATGGGTTTGACGGGCTGCTGCAGCTCAGGACGCGTTATCCGCGCCTGCCGGTGGTCATCGTCTCCGGCTATGAGGAACCGAAGATCATTTCCGAGGCGCTGTCCTACGGTGCGGCCGGCTTCATCCCGAAATCGGCGCGCAAGAGCGACCTTGCCGCCGCCATCCGCTCGGTGATGGAAGGCGCGATCTATGTTCCCGAGACTTATGAAGGCCGGCCGCGCGACGCCGACAGCACCGACCGCGCCGAGATGGTGCAGCGCCTGGCTACGCTGACGCCGCAGCAGCTCAAAGTGCTGCAGATGCTGCGCCAGGGCCTGCTCAACAAGCAGATCGCCTACGAGCTGCAGGTCGGCGAGACCACGGTCAAGGCGCACGTCTCCGAAATCCTGCGCAAGCTCAACGTCTACAGCCGCACCCAGGCGGTGATCGAGGTCTCAAAGCTCGACAATGCCGAGCTGTTTCGCGATCCGGCGGGGTTTTGAGAGGGCTCGCTAAAAAGCGCACTGTCACCGTAGTCGACCGCACTCGTGTCACCGCAATCGGACTAGTCTAGCGACGGCTCTCACGTTCCTGACACCAGCTAAGCAATCCGCGCCTCTCTAGTCAGATCAAATTCACGCGGCGATTGCTCTGCAGCAGTTAGCCGCTTTCCCTCGTCTACTTTAGCGCGAAGAAGTGAATCTGCTTCATATGAATTACCGCCTAGGCACAAGTAATGGCTGGAATTCGGTGACCCGTGTGCTGGGAAGATACGACCAGTTCAAGCCAGCAGATGCGCCAGCAGCGCCCTTAGCTGCGCTGGCTTCAACGGTTTGCGCATCAGTTCGATGCCGGCAGCGCGGGCGGCGTTGGCGACTGTCTCCGAACCATCGGCGGTGACGATCAGCGCCGGCACGGCGCGGCCGAGATAATCACGGACCTCGGCGATTGTGGTGGTGCCGAGGTCGCCGCCGTCGAGATGCTGGTCGGCTATGACAATATCTGGCAACCAGTCGGTATCGCCAAGCATGTCGAGCGCGTCACCGGTCGAGGTGGCGGGGCGCACCAGGCATTGCCAGCGCTCGAGCAGGGAGGTCATCGCCTGCAGCACGTCGATGTCGTTCTCGACCAGCAGCACCCTTGTGCCGAACAGACCGTAGCCGCGCGGCCGCTCCATGTCGACGGTGCTGGCGATTGGATCGGCCGTGTCGCCGATCCCGACCGGAACGTCGATATGGAAAATCGTGCCATGTCCGACCTTCGACGAAAACGTGACGGGATGGCCGAGTGCCGCGGCGATGCGGCGCACGATGGCCAGCCCCAACCCCAGCCCGCCGGCGGCAAGCCCGGCATCCGTCGGGATCACGCCCCGATGGAATTCCTCGAATACCGCCTCGCGCTGGTCGTCGGGGATGCCGCAGCCGGTATCGGCGACGTCGATACGGATCGTGTCGCCGCGATGCCTGGTGCCGACCAACACGCCGCCCGAGCGGGTATAGCGCAGTGCATTGGACAGGATGTTCTGCAGGATGCGGCGCAGCAAGGTTCGGTCCGAACGAACGAGCGCATTGACCGGCCGGAACTTCAGCGTCAGCCCCTTCATCTCCGCGACCGGCTGAAAATCCGAGCGCAGAGACGAAAACAGCGTCTCCAGGCTGACATCGGTGATGTCGGGCTGCACGACGCCGGCATCGAGCTTGGAAATGTCGAGCAAGGTGCGGAGCAGGTCCTCCATCGTCTCCAGCGATCGCTCGACCTGGCGGACCAGCTTTCTGCCTTCCTCGCTGGTCTGTACTTCGGCTAGCGCCGAGACCGACAGATGCGCGGCGTTCAGCGGCTGCAGCACGTCATGGCTGGCGGCCGCCAGGAACCTGGTCTTGGATAGGTTCGCCAGCTCGGCGTTTTCCTTGGCCGCGTTCAAGTCTATGTTCGACTGCTCCAGCCGGCGCAAGGTCGAATGCAGCTCTTCGGTGCGGCTGCGCACCCGGCTCTCGAGCGAAATGGCGGTCTGGAACAGCGAAAACGCATTGCCTTGCTGGTCCATGGAACGCTCTACGCGGCTGATCAGCGCGGCGTTGATCTTCTTCAGCCTTTCCAGGTCGTCGATGTTCCTGAGCGGCATCCCGGATTTCCTACTCCGCCGCTTCGGCCGCATTGCGTTCACCGAAGGCGATGCCGGTGAAGGTCTGGTTCAGATGCATCGAACGGTACTGTTCGCCATAGGTGCCGAAGCCGAGGACGTTGTTGACCTTGTAGAGTTCCGAAATCTCGCGATAGACCTGCCGATTGCGCGCGTCGAGCCGGCGCAGCACGCAGTCGAAACCGAGTATCAGGTCAATGCCGCCAAGCCTTTCGCTGACGTCGCTGAGCGCGGCGCGGGTCGCCTCGACCATGTCCTTAGGCTGGGCGACGGCAAGCACGACACCATCGTCGATGGCGCAGAAGAACGACAGCGAGCCGTCCGCGTGCATCTTCTGGATTGAACGGCAGTAAAATTCGCCGCCGACTTTCACCACCACCGGGTGCGAGGCAAAACTCAGTGGCGTCAGCATCTGCGCGACGACGCCGACCGAGGCGGCATATTCCTCGGCGGCAATGGTGGCGTTGAATTCGCGCACGATGCGGTGGTCGGGATCTGATGCCGTAACCACCAGCTTCTCGTCGGTGGGAACGAAATTGTCGGTCTTGAACACGTGGAAAGGAATTTCCGTGGTGATCAGCACGATGATGGCGCTGTCGGAGGTCACTTTGCCGTTCGAGATCAGCCGCGTTGTCTCGAATTTCAAATCATCGCCAGCCGACCCGCCGATCAGTGGGATGTCGTCGAGCCCCCAATGGATGGCGGAGGTCACCGCTTCTTCGGCATAAGACAGGCCGTCGATCAAGCAGAGCGCGAAAGTGGTGTCGGCTCGCTCGTGCCCGAGGCGCTCGTGTAACGAACGCCTCAGCGCCTCGACTTCGCCGGTAATCCCGTCCATGCCCGATGAGGACAGATTTTCGACCATGGTGCTGGCTGCCGAAAACGATGCGGAGGGAAGCAGCATAGCCAGGATCTGGCCTTCCTCCAGCCCTTTGGGCGTTATCTCACCGGCCGTCGAGCAGCCGGCATAGTGGAGCGCCGGCGCGTGGGTCTTCAGCGCTTCCGACAGGGCGACGGCCTCTATGAGGCTCTGCGAGAAAAACAGGAGGGCAAACCCGGCGTCAATGGCCGCTGCTTCCGCTGCCACCGCCCGGGCGAACGCATCCGCGTCAGATTCGTCGGTCGTGAGCACCGAAAGGCCGCATGCATAGCGCGTCCGTGACTTGGCCAGCGGCTTCCTCCTCCATTTCCTCCGACGCTTTTTTTGTGCGCGTCTGGCGCGCTGGCGTCGAGGTCATTGTTGTTGTGAAGCGGTGCTTTGGCAATGAGCCAACACGATGGATTTGAAGTTTCTGCCGTTTGACGGCGTCCGCGCAGCCGCTCACAGACGGAAGGCCGCATCGCACCGCCATCGCGCTCGCTTCGTTACGCCGTTTCCTGCCTTTGCGTGACAACTGGCTCATCCAGCGGGCAGTGCAAGTAAAGCGCCACATCACGACTGAATCCCTCAAAGAGGTGCGAAACTTCGTAGGAGCAAGGTCTTCGCGAGTGCCGAGCAGGGGATATTTGTCACCACCGCCTCTCGTTCTCGAAAGTAGCGCGAGCGCTACCGAGGAAGGCCCGAGAGACGAAGTCAAAGCTGCACACCTGGAGCTGATCGACGGAGAGCAGTTGCTTGAGATGCTTTACACAACCAACGCGCTGAAGCCTGCCCTGCCTCCGCCGCAGGTCAAACTCGACCAGGAATGGCGGGACGTCCATGGCCCGGGCCATTCTCGCACTCCACTTTTTACTGATTACATGAGCGGATAACCCCGTGGGGGGAGCCGCAGACGCGCTCGGCCGAAAGTGTCTAGCATTTGGTCTGAGATCGATCGGGTCGAAGCCAATTTCCGCCTACCGCGCTTCACGCTATTGCAAGACATTCAAATTTGAGCTTCCGCACTCATGCTTTGTCGAGAGTATCTCCGTAGGTTTTAGTCGTTCTGAATCGCCATCGGCGACGATGACGACGAAATAGGAGAACGCAATGGCTCGCAATCACGTTGAACGTCTTGGAGAGTTTAGGGAAATCTTGGTCGCGACTCGACGCGAAGGAGTCCGTAACGTGCACCATACTCGCGACGCAATGCGGGCAAGTGGCTTTCAGATCGGGGACAGCGACGGCTCCAGCTACGGAGCCCAGCTGAAGGTGCTCCAAGAGGAAATTGAGGCAGTCGATCGCGCCATCGAAGACGAGAAGCGGTTGGCCCTGGCACTCGAGAGCGCGGCTCAATCCCGCCGACCGACTAAACCGAGAATCGTGAAGGGAACATAGAGTCCGGCAAGGCCCTTGGCGCCCGTCGCGTCGATCGCCTTCGCTACAGTGTCGGGCTCGTTGCCGCCGTGGTCCAGCGCCCTAAAAGCGGACGTTTCGCTTTCGTGCCCTAGCGCAACGTAGAGCATTTGCTCGGTAAAAATCGCTCCTGTGAACTCCGACGTCGCATGACGGACCAACAGGTTCGGCCAACATCGGGTGAGACGCAGTCCCAACAAACATGCAGTTCAGACAATCGATTACGCGTTTTTGTTGAAGTCGTGCCATGCGGCCGATCCGAAAGGATCAGCCGCATCCGGCATCCTTCACCTTCACTGACTGAAACACGCTTGAAAATCGGGGGCCCCATGTAGACTAAGTTGCATGGACTAAGTCATGAGGCCCGCAATGCGCACCGTCAATATCCACGAGGCCAAGACGCATCTGTCGCGTCTTGTCGACAGGGCGGCCAAAGGCGAATCTTTCATTATTGCCAAATTCGGCAAGCCGATGGTCAAGGTCGTTGCCATAGACGCACCTGCCGCCGGCGAAATGCGTCGGGTGGGGTTTATGGCCGGGCAGTTTTCAGTTCCGGACGATTTTGATCGCATGGCCGATGACGAAATCGAGAAGCTGTTTGGCGGCGATGCATGAAACTTCTTCTCGATACCCATCTTCTGCTCTGGGCGGCGGGCGAGCCCGAAAGGCTCCCGCCCGCAGCCCTCGCTGAGATCGAGAATGCCGATAACCACTTGACGTTCAGCGCCGCAACTCCCTGGGAGATTGCCATTAAACGCGGTCTGGGCCGCCTTGACTTGAAGGTCGATGCGTCTTTCCGTCGGGGCATGATCGACAATGGCTATGATAAGCTGCCAATCACCGGCGAGCATGCCATTGCAGTGGACGGGCTTCCACCCATCCACAAGGACCCCTTCGATCGGATCCTCATTGCTCAATCGATTGTGGAAGGCATTACTTTGACCGTCGACGATCGGGTCGCGCGGTATCCTGCGCCCGTCCGTCGTCTCTGATCAAGCTGGACCGCAAGCCCCTTGGTAGGGTAGTCAGCTATCGCTTCAGACCACCCATGAAAGCCTTTACTCGAGCAGAGTCGACTTGGTTCCACCAGACGCCGTCCTGCTTCAGCGCGCTGGCGATGATGACCCCGTCAACAATGGCAAGGATATCATTGGCGTTATCCGGGGTGACACCGCTGCCGACCAGCGTCGGCAGGCCGGCGGCCTGCTTGATCATACTTATGTAGCCCAAATCCGCGGCGTGACCGGTGCGCTGGCCAGTGGCGATGATGGCGTCGGCGTCGAAGAAGACCAGGTCCTTGACCAATTCCTCCACCGGGCGGTCGGCGACGATGGCGTGTGCGCCGTGCTTGACGTGGGCATCGGCGAAAATGCGGATGCCGTTGGCGCGCAGCCTGGCGCGGTAGCGCGCCGCGCGGCCCGACTCGCCTTCGACAAAACCCTCATTGGCGACATAGGCGTTCGCCCATTGATTGACGCGGACGAAACCGGCGCCGGCAGCGCTGGCGATCGCCAACGCCGGGATCGCGGCATTGGCCAGCACATTGATGCCGATCGGCCTGCCGAGTTCGCGGCGGATGCGGTCGGAAACGACCGCCATATAGGCCGCCGTCTCCGGCCCGATATCATCAGGCTTGGCGAAGGGGATGTCGCCATGGTTCTCGACGATGACGCCGTCGCAGCCGCCGTCGAGATAGGCCTTGGCGTCATCGAGCCCGCGCTGGTAGATCGCCTCGATAGCCTCGCCGTCATAGCGCGGCGCGCCGGGCAGCGGCGCCAGATGAACGACGCCGATCACCACCTTTGTGCGGCCGAAAAGGTCCACGAGCGCGTCGCCGCCAGATTGGCCGAGCTGGGTCATGAGAGCTCCATTTGATCGATGAGCGCCGCCATCTCGGAGGCGGAAGGACAGGATGCCAGCGTGCCCGGCCGTGTCACGGCGATTGCGGCGGCGGCGAGCGCCAGCTTCAGCGCCGAGATGACCGGCATGCCCCGGGCAAGCCCACCGGCCAGACAGCCGCAGAACACATCGCCCGCGCCGCTGGTGTCGAGCGCTTCGACTCGCGGCGCGGGCAAGCGAAGCGGTTCCGTCCGGCCCGGGCCAAGCAAGAGACAGCCTCCGGCACCGAGGGTGATTACGACGGTGCCTGCGCCTTTGGCCACCAGCGCGCCAGCGGCTGCTGTTATGTCATCCCGGCCGGTCAATATTTGCGCTTCGGATTGGTTGACGACCAGAATCTCCGCCAGGCCGAGATCGGGCAGCGAGGCCGTGTCGATCGGGCTGGCGTTGAGAACGGTGCGCGCACCGTTTCCCTTTGCTGCTCTGAGGCAGGAATTGGTCACGGCAGTCCGTAAATTTCCCTGGCAGACGAGGATGTCGCCGGGAGCTATCCAGCGGACAAGTGCTGTCTGCGCCACCGGATCGAAGGCTTCGCTGCAGGCGACGCCGCTGACGATGAAATTCTCTCCGCCTTTATCGACGACGATGGTCGAGCGGTCGCTCGGCAGCTCGAATTCGCTCACCTCAAGGTCTGACAGCTCGCTGTCGAGGCGGCTCCTCATCCACGCGCCAGCGGGGTCCTTGCCGAGCGCCGTCCAGAACGTCACCTCTGCACCAGTCCGTGCTGCTGCGACCGCCTGGTTGGCGCCCTTGCCGCCGAGCCCGTCGGCATAGCTCACGGCATTCAAAGTCTCGCCCGCGTCAGGGAAGCGGCCGACGCGAAACACGGTATCGACGCAGGCATTGCCGACGACGTGGACATGCATGGCTCAGCTCTCACCTGTCGCCCAGCCCAGCATCTGTTCGAACAGGGTCTTGTAGCTTGGCCAGGCGATGAATTGCGGCGGCAGCCAATGCGGCCCGACATCGGATGTCCAGGCCACGGTGCGGCCCTTGCCGTAACCGCCGGTGACAAGCAGCGGCAGCGAGCCATAATCCGACGACACGCTGGCCAGGACCTCGGCCCCATCCTTCAGCGTCACCTCGTTAAAACCGAGCAGGATCGGCCAGTCCGAACCGAGACCCCTGAGGATGGGATGGCTCGACCCTGGTTTCGGCACCGGCGCAAAGCCTTCGGGAACCTCGACGCGGTCGTCGTAGGCCAGGCAATTCACCGGCAGCACGTCCTCGACCGGCGTCTTGCGGTAGCGCGCGCCGCCATTGATGCCCTGGAAGCTGTAGTAACCGCCGAACATCAATAGACCGCCGCCGCCGCTGACGTAATCGCGGAGCAGGCGCAGGCGGTTCGGCGTCGGCTTGGAGTGGACCCAGGTGTCGGGATGCAGCAGCAGCGTGTTGGCGCCGATGTCGGAGAGCACGACCGCGTCATAGGCCGACAGCGCCTCCATGGTCTGTGGAAAGCCGCGCTGCGCCTCATGCGCCGGCATGAACGTGACGTCGAAGTCGGTCGCCTTCAATGCGCCCAGCAACTCGTCTGCGCCGGTGTGGTAGGTAACGGTCGGAAACTGGTCGAAACCCTTGATATGGGTCGCGGTCGACACCCAGGATTCGCCGGCAAGCAGGATCTTCTTCTTGGACATTTGAACTCCAGTGTAATTCCAGGCCGCTTAGAGCCGCGCGAATACGCTTTTCGGATTGGCGATCAGCATGCGGTCGATGGCCGGCTGCTCGACGCCGTGGCGTTTTAGGCGCGGTATAAAATGCTTCAGGATATAGCCATAGCCGAAGCCGCCGAAGCGCGTCAGCATGATCTTGAGGAACACATCCTGCGACAACAGCAGGCGGTCGCCGAAGCCCGCCTCGACAAGGGCGGCGATGGCGCGTGCATTCTCCTCGTCGGAGGGCGATTGCGCGTCCTGGTCGGCGTAATAATAGTCCATGCCGATCATGTCGTATTCGAGGAACGCGCCGCGCCGGGCGAGGCTTTTCTGGTAGTCGGGATCGTCGTGGCTCGGGTTCATGTGGCAGAGCACGGTGTGGCGAAGATCGGCGCCTTCGGCCTCGACGATATCGAGCACCTCGTGCGCCAGCCGCTCCCAGCCAGGCAGATGGATCGACAGCGGCACGCCGGTGATGCGCGAGGCGCGCGCCGAAGCTCGCAGCGACTTGCGTTCCTCGGCGGTGAAATCCTTGCTGACGCCGACTTCGCCGATCAGCCCGGCCATGATCGGCGGCTGCGTCTCGCCGCCGCCGACATCGTTGACGATGAACTCGGTCACGGCGTCCACATCCATCGCCTTCAGCCATTCGGGATGGGTGTGCTCGAGATAGAAGCCGGTGCCCATGACGATCTTCAGGCCGGACATGCGGCTGATGCGAGCGAGCTTTTCGGGGGCGCGGCCGATGCCGATATTGGTGGCATCGACGACGGTGTGGCCGCCCAACGCGCGATAGCGCTGCAGCTCAGACAGCGCCAGGTCGGCGTCGTCGAGCGAGACGTTGTCGCGGTTGACGTATGGGTTCATGCGCAACTCGCCGATGATCTCGATGTTCACCGGCTGCTCGGCGATCGCCATGTCATCGGGATGGCAGGGGCATTTCCAGCTGCGCGCGCCGTCGAGCAAGATGTGCTCGTGCATCAGCGTAATGCCCATCTCCTCGACCGGAACCGGGCCGAGCACGGTCATCACATGGCCGGTTTCGACCCCGATCGCCAGCCGCTGGCCGGGCCCTGCGTTATCGAACAGACCGCTCATCGGCTCAACGGCTCCGCACGGCGCCGCGGAACAGGCGGAAGTTCAGCCAGATGGCGATCAGGATGATCGTTCCGGTGACAATCGGCGTCAGGAAAGGCGACAGATGCGCCAGGATCAGGCCGTTGCCGATGACGGCCACGGTCAGCGCGCCGAGCACCGTGCCGATGATCGTTCCGCGGCCGCCGAACAGGCTGGTGCCGCCGAGCACGACGGCGGCAATGACTTCCAGCTCGAAACCCTGTCCGGCATTCGAAGATCCCGATCCAAGCCGGGCGGCAATGATGATCCCGGCGAGGGCGGCCGCGGTGGCGGAAATCACATAGACGAAGAGCGTCGTCTGCCGCGTGTTGACGCCGGCGCGCCGCACCGCCTCAGCGTTGGCGCCAATGCCGGTGACATAGCGGCCGAATGGCGTCTCGTTGAAGGCGAGATAGGCGATGGCCAGGATCGCCAGCGCGATGAGCGCCGGCACCGGCACGCCAAGAAACCAGGCGCGGCCCAGCACGGTGAAAGCGCTTCCGGGCTCGATGGGGATGGAATAGCCGCCGGTGATCAGCAGCGCCACGCCACGGATCACCGAAAGCCCGGCAAGCGTGACGATGAAGGACGGGATGCCCTCATAGGCAATGAAATAGCCCTGTACCGCCCCAAGCAGGGCACCGAGCGCCAACATGGCGAGGATAACGACTGGCCACGGCAGGCCAAACTGCAAAAGCGTCGCCGACAGCGTCGCCACCAGCGCCAGCACGGAGCCGACCGAAAGATCGATGCCGCCAGTGGTGATGACGAAAGTCATTGCCGCGGCGACGATCAGCAGCGGTGCCGACTGCCGCAGGATGTTCAACAGATTGGGCGATGTCAGAAACGCGTCGGTCGCAACCGAGAAGATGATGCAGACGACCAGAAAGAACAGCGCGATCGAGACGACGCTGCCATTGGCGAGCAGCGCATCGCGCCAGGTGCCCCTGCGTACTCGTGAGGGCTGGGCGGTGTGGATCGCGTCGCTCATGCCGGCGCTCCACCGCGATAGCCATTGGTGGCGGAACGCGCACTGAACTTGCGGCCGACGATCAGATTGACCACGTCTTCGATATTAGTGTCGCCGATCAGCCGCTCGGCGACATTGCGCCCTTCATACATGACCTGAATGCGGTCGCAGACGAGGAAGAGATCCTGCAGCCGGTGGGTGATCAGAATGACGCTGACACCGCGCGCACTGACCGCGCGGATCAGTTCGAGCACCGCCTCGACTTCGGCCACGGCAAGCGCTGCCGTCGGCTCGTCCATGATCAGCACCGCCGGCTCGAACGAGGCGGTCGATCGCGATCGACTGGCGCTGCCCGCCTGAGAGGTTTTCAACCTTGAGCCGCGTGTCTGCAATGACGATACCGAGCCGATCGAGCATCTGGCGCGTCTCGTCGTGCATGCGCTTCTTGTCGAGAAAGGAAATGCCTGCGATGCGGCGGCGCGGCTCGCGGCCGAGAAACAGATTGCCGGCAACATCGACCGTGTCGCACAGCGACAGGTCCTGGTAGACCATCTCGACGCGCGCCGCACGTGCGTCCGCCGGCGAGCTGAAGATCACCGGCTCGCCGTCGATCTCGATGGTGCCGGCGTCTGGAACCACTGCCCCCGACAGCACCTTGCTCAATGTCGACTTGCCGGCGCCATTGTCGCCGACCAGCCCCAGCACCTCGCCCGGCTTCAGCGTCAGCGACACGTCATCGAGCGTCTGGATGGCGTTGTAGCGCTTTGAGATGCCGCTCATCCGCACCCGATAGGTCTGGCCACTGCTCATCTGGGATTCCACGCGATTGCAGTCATCCGCGGCGCAGCCTCAGACGGCGCCGCGGCTCGGTCGCCGACGCAGTTTACTTGAACATCGTGCGGTATTGATCGACATTCTTCTTGGTCACGATCGTCACCGGGATGTTGATGATCGGATCGATTTTCTCGCCCTTCTTGAGCTTGCCCAGCGCTTCGACCGCGGCCTTGCCTTCGCCGGCCGGATCCTGCTGCACGACCGCCACCACCCAGCCGTCGTCGATGCCCTGAACGGCCTGCTTGGTCAGATCCCAGCCAAACACCTTGACGTCGCCGGTGCGGCCCTGGCTGGTCACCGCCGAAACGGCGCCGAGCAAGGCCGGCTCTCCGGTCGCATAGAGCGAGTTCATGTCCGGATTGGCGGTCATCAGGTTTTCCGAAGCGCTCAAGGCGGTCTCCTGAACGTTCTGGCCGTCGACTGTGTCGAGGAAGGTGACGGCCTGGCCGCTTTCGGTCACCGCCTTCTTGAAGCCGTCGAGGCGCTGGTTCTGGATGAATGAATTGAGTGCGCCGACGATACCGATCTTGGCCTTGCCGGCCATATCGGTCTTCACATAGTCGGCGTAGAATTTGCCGATGTCCTCGCCGGCCTTGGTGTTGTCGACGCCGATGAACGAAATATTGTCGCCGTCGGGGATCTGCGCGTCGATGGCTATGACGGGAATGCCGGCCGCCTTGGCTGCAGTAATCGCAGGCTTGACGCCGTTGACGTCGATGGCGACCAGAATGATGCCGTCGACTTTCTGCGTGATGTAGTTCTCGATCGCGTCGTTCTGCGCGCTCGGCACATTGTTGGCGTTGAAAATGACCAGCTTGGCGCCAGCGGCGTCGGCTGCCTTTTGCGCGCCCTCGTTGATCTGGTTGAAGAACAGGGCCTGCTGGTTGATGTTGACGAGAGCGAACGTATCGGCAAGCGCCGATCCCATGGCTGCCGAGCCCATGGCAATGGCGGCGGCACAGCCGGCGAGAAGTTTGAACAGACGCATTTCGGTTCCCCTTGCTTGCGGACCAGACCTCGGCTGGTCCCGTTGGTGCTACAGGCACGAGGCAAGCATTCAAGAGACTTGAATGCTTGTCAATCCAAATGAACGCAGAGCGTTGCTCAGAAAGTCGCCGGCGTGTTGACCCAGAAAATGCTAGCGCGTTCCTCGCCGATGTTGCGGTAATGATGCGGCAGCTCCGACCTGAACACGAAGGCATCACCCGTGGCGAGAGCATGGCTCTTGCCGTCGACGATCAGTTCGACCCGCCCGGCGAGCACGTAGCCGACTTCCTCGCCGGCATGCTGGATCGGACCTTCGCTCGAGCCCTCTGCCTCGATGTGATGGATGTTGCATTGTAAGAGGTGGCCGGGCGAATACGGAATGATCCGTTCGAGCGAAATGCCCTCGCCGCGCCGTAGCGCGTCGAGCGCGATCAAAGGCCTTGCGCCCGCCCGGAATACGATCGCCTCGTCGTCGTCGACTTGCTCGAACATCCAGCCGATATTGGTGTCGAGAACCTCGACCAGACGGTGAAGCATGGGCAGGGACGGCGAAGCCTTGCCGTTCTCGATCTTGGACAGCAGGCTTTCCGAGCAATTCGCAGCCGCGGCCAGCGTCTTCAGCGTCATGCCGCGTGTCTGGCGGGCGAGGCGCAGCCGAGTTCCAAGTCTTGCGGCATTTACGGTGGCGTCGGTTTCTGACTCTGGCCGCCGTCGATCGATTTTGTTCATCTGTTCGCCAACCATTCAACGGTCAAGGGCAACTATCGCGCGAGCAAAAGACCTCGGCTGACGATTTGCAAGTGCTGATGCGTCAAATTCGAGACTGCAGCCGCAGCTACCTCATCCGGCGAATGCCGCTCCCGCATGAACCGTGCTGATGATCCCGCGCCAGTTATCCCCTATCGCTTGGCTGTCCATCGTGGTCGAAATCGCCAGCCGTTACCGCGTTTGCGTCACGTGGCGATTGGACTTGGAACGACAATGCGGGCAAGGCGGGCCACGCAGCCAATCTACACAACCACGGCCGCGCCGACACGATAAAATCTGGACTGTCACCGAATTGCGGAGCGCGCCCAGAAGTCACCCGCGGCAGCGCCCCATGGAGTTACGCCCAGGGCGCGCAGGCTCGATAGCCGCGACGTATCCAATGAAATCCCTGGCGCAGTCGCGCACCGCTTGAGCTTCGGCAATTTTGAGAAAGTCGAATAGAATTAATGGACTAGCACCTTGCTGATGTAAGTTGCGGAAGCGACGCGTGGTTAATGCTTTAGAAGTATAGACACATCGACACGAGGTGCGAAGAAGCAACGCCAATACAGCTGGTTGGTTACAACGTATTTATTTTCGCAGATATGGTATTGCCCGTCCGGGGATTCCTGTACACGATCCCGTGGGATGGTGAAATTATGCGGCAAATAAGTGTACCCGCCGTCTACCCTGGACCGCACCGAAGAGCGAGGTATGGCGCGGCAATCTGAACCGCCGCAGCACTTGAATTTGGTCTGTGGGTCAATCTTATCTTCGTACCAATCATGGGCGTTAGCGGCTGTTGCGGCGGCGATACACATCGCCGTGAAGATGAGCCTTCGCATGGCATTCCTCAGGTATCTGGCAGGCGCTGCTCGTTGGGGTTTCCATGTATATTAGCGTTCCATTGAAAATACCATTGGCCTCCCGACCGACTTAACGCAGCTCCAGCAAGCGACGCTCGCAACGGAAGACCGCATTGGGTCACGTCAGGACGACACTTTCGCCGACCAAGGTCCGGTCTTGTCGCTCCGGGTTGGAAACCCGACCGTCTGCTCTGCGCCTAAACTCAGAAATAGAGCGGGCCATTGCGACATCCCATAAGCGGACACCGGCTGCCGTGATGACAGTCAGCGTGTGATGGATCGGACAGACAACTAAACAAAATCAAAGAGTTATGGGCGCGCGCATGCAAAGCCTGCACACGAAAGTTCTGCTTTCTTTTCCACTTTCGTTCCTGCGACGGCGTCACCGTTTGGCCTTTTCAAACGCTTCTTTGCTGGCGGCCATCGCCGATCCCGCGAGTCTCCGCTCCGGGATATCCACGTTTCGTAGAATGCCAGCACCATGGCCGTCGAAGGAAACGGCAGGTCAGCGGCTTACGAGGAGTGCACTCCGGAGGCGTTAGCTATTCGGCTCATCCGCCAGCCGCCGAGAGCGGCGGAGTTCCCGATTGCATGGGGCGGGTACAGATCACCGCGAGCGGTAAATGCCAAGCACACAGGCTCGGAGAAGGCCGGATCCGCTTGGGGACGTGGGGTAAGAACGCCTGCGGACGGTCCTGATGGCCGCATCCACATCCGTTTTGCTGTCCCCGAGTTCTTGAAGGACAGCTGCATCCAAGAGAAGGCTGGATTCCGTCGTTTCGGGCATTACGGCTGTCGCGCCTTTCTCAAGCAGCTCTTGCACATGCACGTGCCAGGACAATCACCGGGAGGTCGGGCAGTTTGCGTCTCAGCGCCGCAAGAACCGATTTGGCTGCCTCGGGGTCGTCCAGAGTGATCACCAGGGCCTTTGCGCTGTCAATTTTCGCGGCGGCCACCATCTCCTCCTGCGAAGCGTTGCCGAAAAAGACCGGTAGACGTTCTTTCCGGGACCGCTCTACATTCTTGGCGTCGAGGTCGACTGCAACCCACCTGTATCCGCGCTCGTCGAGCAATCTGCCGATCACCCGGCCTACCCGCCCGAACCCGGCAATGACGAATGTCCGGACACGGCCGACTGAAACAACGCAGCATTTTCCACTTTGAGGCGAAATAATTCTCAACTATGGTCCGCCAGGCTTTTGGCATGAGGGGGAATATTGCCGATGGTTTTATCACGCAGGGGTGTCGTGCTCGGCGGCCTGGCGCTGGTCGCGGTGGGTGCAACCAGCAATATTGCTCAAGCCGCGGCTGCAAAATCCTTTTTCGCCGGTATCGCCAGCGACAACAATTTTGTCTATCGCAAGACCAACTTCGCCAAGATCGACAAGAGATGGCATCGCCAGATCGTCAAGTATTTCAGCAGCGAGCCGGTCGGCACCGTCGTGGTCGATACCCGCCACCATTTCCTCTACGTCATCATGGAAAACAAGACCGCCATCCGCTACGGCGTCGGCGTCGGCAAGGACGGCTTCAAATGGTACGGCCGCGCGACGATCGACCGCCGCGCGCTGTGGCCGCAATGGGTCCCGCCCCCCGAAATGCGTAAGCGCAAGCCGGACCTACCGCCCATGGTCGCAGGCGGCGCGTCCAACAATCCGCTCGGGCCGCGCGCGCTCTATCTGCACCGCAACGGCGCCGACACCGGCTACCGCCTGCATGGCACGCTGGAGCCATGGAGCATCGGCACCGACGCTTCCAGCGGCTGCATCCGCATGTTCCCGGAAGACATCATCGACCTCTACCAGCGCTGCCCGATCGGCACCGCGGTGCAGGTCTTGCCGCACATCGCCGACCAGGCGCCCGCTTCCACCACTGTCGAATGATTGGCGCCTCATGAACCGCATGATTGAAAACACGCGCCGGCTGCTCGCCGCCGGCCTGCTGGTGCTGGCCGCATCCTGCTCGACCAGCAACACGCTGGCCCCTTCCACGCCCGACGTCACCAACACCGAGGTTGCCGGCTTCCAGAACGTGCAGCCGGGCAGTGAGGAGGATTTTATCCTCAATGTCGGCCGCCGCACCTATTTCACGCAAGGTTCGGCCGCGCTCGATTCTGTCGCCAAGGCCACCCTCGACACCCAGATCGCCTGGTTAGCAAAGCATCCGCGCTGGCTGCTCAAGCTGCAGGGTTTCGCCGACGATCCCGGCGCAAGTGAAATGGCGCTGTCGCAGCAGCGCGCCGATGCGGTGATGGACTACCTCGCCGCCGGCGGCATAGACCGCAACCGCATGTGGGCCAAGGGCTACGGCAAGGACAGGCTCGTCCGCGAGTGCCCCGATACCGCCTGCAGGTCGCAGAACCGCCGCGTTGTGTCTAATTTGCGCGATGTGAGGGACGAGCCGTAGGGGGCTGCTGTTCTGCTTGTGACCCGAAGCAGAGTCTCACACGCGACGACGGCATGGCTGCTTTGCGCCCAATGTCGGTCATCTGGCTCGCGTTCTTTGATTCCCCGAAGCGGACGCAGCGGCATGCGTCGCCAGGACAGTAATTGCGGACGCAGCTGTCACTGGTTCAGGCAAGGCGGCAAGTACACGACCAAGGTCAGTCCGGAATACCGGCACGGCGCAGGAGCGTGACAATCTTATCGAGCACCTCCGCCTCCCTGTAGGGTTCCTAGCGACGAAAGACTTTGAGTGTGAAGCGCGGATGGGCCTGGGGCATTACCGCGATCGTCTCCGCGGCCATCAGGCTGGCCATCGGCCAGCCTGGCAAGTCGCAACATAAAAATGAGGAAATGAAGGTGCTTGGTACGCATCGGCGCCCTGAGCGTGAGGGCCACCAGCGCTCGTGGCCCAGTTCAAGGGTCGTTTGCAGCCCATGACTTCTGCTGGGCCGCATACGGTCGGCCGTCACTCCGGCAACCCCGCGAACCGCATCTGCTTGATCCAGCGGTCGAGGCTTCCGGTTGCGGTCCAAATCTTGTCCCACTCCCTGCGTTCTTTACTGATGGATTCACTGGGAGTGTTCTGGAGGAAAACCGCAAGCGCTTCCTTTGCCTCTCGCTTGTTTCCTAGACAAGCGTGGATCCCCGCAAGCATGCGCTGTGCGCCGCTCGGGATCCTGGACATTTTCCGCATCGCAGCCAGCGCCGCTTCACAATCATTCTTTTCCCAGAGCGCCCAGCCCATCTGCCAGTGGAACCAGTCAGGGTGGAAGGGATCGATGCCTTTGGCTTGCTCGATCCGATCGATCGCTTCGTCGGCGCGGCCAACATACAGCAGCACGTTCGTACTCATGACGAGGATATGCGACTCGCTCGGGTTCAAGGCGATCGCCTGATCGTACTGGGCAAGGGCCTGCTCCACCTCTCCGCCTTCGGTGTGGGTGCTGGCGCGGACCTCATGCGCTTCAGCGTCATCAGGAGCGAGCAGGATGGCCTTGTCGGCGTATTCGGCAGCGAGTTTCAACGCCTCGTTCCGGTTGTGTTCCTGTGAGTGCCACCCGAATACCGCGTCATTGCGATAGTACCAGGCCAGCCCGATATGGCCGAACTGGGAGTTCGGATCCGCTTCGATCGCCTTGAGGCTGAACTGCCTTAACAGCTCGTTCCCCTCGGCTGAGATATCCTCTCCGATCTTGGCCCTCCCCATCAGGTAATAGCGGAGCGCGCTGACCTGCGCGGCATCGCTCTGTGGCAAGGGTCGCTCGATCCTTACTCCGACCCGATCCGCAAGCGTGCGGATGATTTCCTCCTGGACGACGAAAAGATGGCCAATCTCCCGGTTGTAGGAGTTGGCCCAGACATGTGATCCGTCATGCGCATTCAGCAACTGGGCGGACACTTTCAGCCGGTCTCCGATCTTCTGCTGGCTGCCTTCGAGCAGGTAGTCGACGCCGAGTTCATCTCCAATCTGTCTGGCGTCGATCAGCTTACCGCGGTACCTGAAGCTCGAGTTCCGGGCGATAACGGCATAAGTCTTGCTCCGCGCCAGCTCGGTGATGATCCCCTCGGCAACGGCATCGCTGAGATATCCCTTGTCCGCACCGGCACTCATGTCGTCGAAGGGAAGGATCGCAATCCTGGGCATGCCGCTCGAACGAACGGGAGCGGCTCGCCATGCTTCCGCGCCGTAGTATGCGCCGATCGCTGCCGCAAGGAGAGCGAGTGCAGCAAGAATGAAGCCGCGCTGCGATAATCGTGTCCTGGCACGTTCCGTGCCGGCTGCGGCGTTTGGGTCCGCCGCGTCCGATAGATCGGCGTTCAGTCGGTAGCCTCTCTTTGGGACGGTTTCCACCATCACGTGCGCGTCGTCCCCCAACGCGCGGCGGATATCGGCAATGCATTGAGTGAGGCTGTCGTCGGTCACGAAGGTCTCGGGCCAAACCGCCTGCATCAGCGCATCCTTGGAGACGATTTCGCCGGGTCGCGCCGCGAGCACCGAGAGCACCTCGGCGGACTGGCTGCGAAGATTGACCGCTTTGCCTTCGACGGTTCGGAGTTCTTTGCTTTTGGTCAGGAAGACAAAACCGCGGAACGTGATCGTTTCAGCAGATTTCAGGTCAATTTCAGGGGCCGTTCGGGACATTTCACCTTCCTGGCGCGCTTCCTAGTCTAGCCCATTCGGCCTTCGCCTCCAAGCGATCCCAGCAGCACCGGATGAAACGGAGGACGACATGAATCGCACCAAGCTCATCATCGCTCTGGCTCTTCTCTTGGCAGTGCCAACGGCTGCGAAAGCAGATCCTCAATCTCTAAATGCAACCGCGCATGTAATTTCTCTCGTATTTGTCCATGGCCGCATCGATGAACGCCGAGAACAAAAATCTTTCGATTCGATCAAAACCTGCCTCGCATGGAAGCATCAGGGGGAATTTCTTCCGCCGCAACCGGGTTCTTTTGCTTCTTTCACGTACTGTGAGCTAACTAACGTTGGTCCTACTCGGACGGCCAGTATCTTCCAACTTACCCAGGAGGGTCAGTGAGGGCGATCCTCGACCGCCCCTGCCGCGCCGCCCGACGACGGCGACCCCGACGAACCGGACGACTCCCGCCCGCCGTGCCCGTGCTGCGGCGGCCGCATGATCGTCATCGAGCTGTTTGAACGGTGGAGGCAACCGCGCGGACCACCACACGGCTCCCGGTCGACCGGGAGCAGCACGCCATGACCCGGCATGGAATGGTTCAGCCTTCAGCTGCAGGCACTCAGCCTCCGGCAACGGATCGACGCACGTCCATGATGATCCTCGATGCTGAAGAGGTCGCGTCCAGCTGCCGACCAAGCCGACAACACCGCGCGGGGGCGCAACGAAGCGGTCTGTCCGCATTCACCCCAGCGCTTCCCGACGGCGGTCACGCCATCGCCGACGTCTGCCGAAATCCGAAATCCCCATAGCCATCGTCTGCGGCCCGCGGGTTCCTTCCTCGGGGACTTTCGTACGCCTGCCGGCGCCCGAAACTCTTCACGTGAGCCGAACGGCGGCTTTAACTCGTCCCGCGGCAATAACCGGACGGACAGCAAACGGCCCCGTGCCGCAGGCAAGATCGGTGAAGACGAAGCGTCCCGGCCCCTCGGCCATCGGACTCCATGCAGCAGGCCATAGGGCCCCGCGATGGGCCATATAGCTGGCTTCGATGACTTTCTGGTTGGCCGCCAGCCCGTTGGCGAACAACTCGTGATCGGATGCCATTTGCCGCTCGGGCTTGGAAAGTTGACGTTCTCCCGCCCAATCCCATCCAATTGCCGGGCGCGTAGGTAACACGGATACTTCACCACTCCGAAATCACATGACACGCAGCCGCCGTCTCTGTCTGATCTTTGAACTTAAACATTTCATTGGAAAATAGCCGCAACCATCTTTCATCTTGCCGCGTATGGTCCGATCATCTGCCGGTGCAAGTTTGAGGACATGCAATGAAGAAGGTCGCTGCTCTCCTGGTACTTTCCCTCGTTACCATGCTGCCCGCCGTCGCAGCCGCGCAGTCCTACGTGCCGGAGCTTGGGCCATCGCCGCCGCAGGATGCTATGCAGCTGTATCCCGGCGGTGTCGAGAAGGCGCTGGCCGCGCTGCCGGACATCGTCAAGAAAGTCAAGGAAGCATCCGACGTTCCCGGCTTCGCCGTGGCGGTAGTGCATGGCGGCAAAATGGTCTTTGACGAGGGGTATGGCCTTCGCGACAACCGGGACGACACTTCTAAGGTCAGCAGCACCACCATTTTCCAGGTCGCCTCGGTGTCGAAGTCGATCTCGGCCACGGTGGCCGCGATCGCCATGACGAAGGACCACAGCTTCGACTGGGATACCCCGGTCGGCAAGGTCTGGGACGGCTTTCGCCTCAATCTCGACTATGTCTCGGGCAACGCCACCATCGGCGATTTCTTCGCCCATCGCTCGGGCCTGCCGATGGCGGCGGGCGACGAACTCGAGGATCTCGGCTTCCAGCGCAAGCAGATCGTCGGGAGCCTGTGGATGGTGCCGCTCGATCCCTTCCGCATCTCCTATCACTACGCCAATTTCGGCACGACGATCGGCGCCGAGGCAGTGGCCCACGCCGAGAAACAGCCTTGGGAGCCGCTGGCCAAGAGCCTGTTGTTCGATCCGCTCGGCATGCGCTCGAGCAGCTATCGGCACGAGGACTTCATTGCCGCCGGCAAGAACCGCGCCCTGCTGCATGCGAGCGTGGCGGAGAATGTGTTCGAGCCGCTCTATGACCGCGACCCCGACCAGCAGGCGCCGGCGGGCGGCGTCTCCTCCAGCGCCCAGGATCTTGCCAAGTGGATGATCCTGCTGCTTGGCGACGGCACCTATAACGGCCAGCCCATGATCGACCCGAAGATCCTGCAGCCCGCCATCACACCGCAGAGCGTGACCTACCGCGGCGAGACGCCCGATACGCGGGCCAGCTCCTATGGATATGGCTTCAATGTGGGGGTGAACGCCAATGGGCGCACCACCATGGGCCATTCCGGCGCCTTCCTGCTCGGCGCCGGCACCACCTTCCAGATCTTGCCCTCGGCCGATGTCGGCATCGTCGTGCTCACCAACGGCTCCCCCGTCGGCGCCGCCGAGGCGGTCGCCGCCAGCTTCATGGACATCGTGCAATATGGCCAGGTCACTCGCGACTGGTATCCCTACATCAAGCCGCGGTTCATGGCCTACTACAAGCCGGTGGGCGACCTCGCCGGCAAGGACAAGCCGACGAACCCCGCCAAGGCGCGCAGTCCATCCTTCTACGAGGGCCAATATACGAGCAACTATTTCGACACCGCCACCGTGCGGGCCGATGGCGACAAGCTGATGCTCGAACTCGGCCCCAAGCCCATGCAGTTCACGCTCGAGCACTGGGACGGCGACACCTACGCCCTCACGCCCCGCGGAGAGAACGCGCCGACCGGCTCGCTGTCATCGGTGAAGTTCGTTGGTTCCCCCGGCGGCATTCGCGCGCGGGTGATGACGGTGGACTATCTCAATGAGAACGGGTTGGGGCATTTTCAGAGGTAGGGGTGGGGGCGTCGGGTGCTCCATACACCCTATGCCGTCGAAAAGGCGAACCGGCCGTCTGCAAGGTGATGCCTGAGATGGCGGATTTGTGACGGTTCGCTTCCGGGCATGGAAATCAGGAAGCCGGCATTTGCTCGGGAGCTTCCGACAAGCTATGTCCGCTTTGGCCAGCCGCTGATCCGAAGCAGCCGACGGCTCCCGGCCCGAAACGGTCATTCCGGATGACAGGTTGCGTGAAGCGGTCCGCGTGGTGCTGGGTGGCGCAAGAAGGATGGTTCAGTCGAAGAAGCCTGCATCCTCTTCCCGGAGATACTTCCTGGCTGCTTCGGCGTCGATGTCGAGGCCCAGCCCCGGCGCTTCCAGCAAGTCCACCATGCTGTCCTTCACGATCTGCGACGGCAGGCCGATTACGAGGTCCTCCCACCAGGGGTCGGAGGCGCTCGGGTATTCGAAGGCAATGAAGTTGGCGGGCAGGGTGGCGCAGACATTGATCAGCGCGCCGAGGCCGAGAAGTCCGTTCGCGGTGCCGTGCGGTGCCATCAGGATCGAGTGCATACAGGCGTGCTCGGCGACCCATTTGAGCTCGGCAATGCCGCCAATATCGGCCGGATCGGGGCCGATGACGCGCACCGCCTGCGTTTCGATCAGCTCCTTGAAATTGTGCCGCAGGTAGATCTGCTCGCCGGTATGGATTGGCGTCGAGGTGGCGGTGGTTAGCTCCCGATAGGCCTGCGGATTGACCCACGGCACATAGTCGCCGGTCAGCATGTCCTCGAGCCACATCAAATTGTACTTCTCGACCGCGCGAGCGAACTTGATCGCATCGGGCAGCATCCAGCCGGGGCCGCAGTCTAGCGCCAGGCTGACCCTGTCGCCCAGCACTTCCTTCATCGCGATTACGCAGTCGAGCATGTGGTTGAAACCGCGCTCGCTGATGACGCCCTGATCCATGGCACCGTGATAGCCGGCCTTCTTCTGCGTCACGCCGTAGTGAAAGCCCTCGATGGTGTCCTTCATGTTGGAGTGGAACGAGATTCCCTGCTTGATCATGAAGAAGTTCTGCGGCTGCTCCATCATCCATTTGACGTCAGCGGCGTAATCCTCCGGCCGGTCGCCGGTGCGTTTCTGGCGGATCGAGCCGTTATAGACGCGCACCTTGTCACGCACCTTGCCGCCGAGCAGTTTGTAGGCCGGCACGCCTGCGGCCTTGCCGGCTATGTCCCACAGCGCATGCTCGATAGCGCTTACCGCCGCGCCATAGGGCTTGAAAGAGCCGCGTTGGCGGATCTTCAGCATCACCCGCTCGACGTCGGTCGGGTCCTCGCCGATCAGCGCCTCGCGGAAATGCAGCACCCAAGGCTTGAGATAGGTCTTGGTGAACTCGACTTCGCCAAGGCCATAGAGGCCCTCGTCGGTAACGATGCGGACGATGGGATGTTTGCCGATGACGGCGCAGCGGAGATCGGTGATCTTCATCTTCGGTTCTTTTCGCCTCAGCTCCAGATACGGTCCCAGGAATACTCGTTGTCCCAGTGATCCGTGGGCTGCCAGATGCCGGTGACACCCGGCTGCAGATGCTGCGAGATCACCTCGTCGACGACGTCGTCAATTCCCAGGCCAGGTTTGTCCGGAACAGTGATAAAGCCGTCCTTCACGAGCGGCTTGGGAACGCCGGTGACGATATCGTCCCACCAGTCGACATCGGCAGAGTGGTATTCGAGCGCCATGAAGTTTTCGGTCGCGGTCGCGACATGTGCCGCGGCCATTGCGGCGATTGGACTTTCGGCCATATGGATGGCCATTGCGACGCCGTGGTCCTGGGCCATGTCGCCGATCTTCTTGGTCTCGAGGATGCCCCCGCTGGTGAGCAGGTCCGGGTGGATAATGGAGAGGCCGCCGCTCTTGAGCAGAGGCTCGAAGCCTTCCTTAAGGTAGATGTCCTCGCCGGTGCAGATCGGCACCGTAGTGGCGGCCTGCAGTTGTCGGTACTGCTCGGTGTACTGCCATGGGATCACATCCTCGAGCCAGGCCGGCACGTATTTTTCAATCCGCCTGGCGAGCCGAATGCCGTTCTGCAGCGAGATGTGGCCGACATGGTCAATGGCGAGCGGAATATCCATGCCGATAACATCGCGAACCTCGGCAATATACTGTTCAAGCAGGTCGAGGCCCTTGTCGGAAAAGTGGAGGCCGGTAAACGGGTGGGGGACGTTATGCAAATCGTAGGCGGCATTGCGGGCGCGCCGCTCCGCCATGGTCTTGACCGGGCCGCGGCCGGGATGGATGCGGTACCCTTCAAGTGAACCGGCAGGGGAGACGACCGCACCGGGTACATCCGCGATCTGCATCAGCCCCAGATCCATCTTGAGGAAGGTGAAGCCGAGCGCCATGCGGTGCTTGAGGCGCTTGCCGGTCTCGGTGCCGCTCGGCACGGTAGCGTCGGTGTCGCAATAGACGCGCACCTTCTCCCGAAACCGGCCGCCGAGCATCTGGTAGATGGGAACGCCATAGGCCTTGCCGGCGAGATCCCACAACGCGATCTCGACCGCCGAGACGCCGCCGCCTTGCCGGCCGTGGCCACCGAACTGCTTGATCCGGCGAAACAGGCGGTCGATGTCGCAAGGGTTCTCGCCAAGCAGCCGGCTCTTCAGCATCAGCGCGTAGGTGGCACTGGCGCCGTCGCGCACCTCGCCAAGCCCGACGATGCCCTGGTTGGTGTAAATCTTGAGCAGGGTTGAGGTGAACGGCGCGCCGACGATTTCGGCTACCCGCATGTCGGTGATGCGAAGCTGGGATGGCTTGGAGTTCGCGTTCACCCGATTGAGCGCTTCGTCGGCGCCACCTGTCTTTGCCATGACTTATCCTCGTTTTCGGCTTGTCGTCCCGCACCCTGGGCCGGCATAGAGTGTTGCTAGCCCAGCTCAATCTCGTGGGCCTGCAGGTAGTCGCGGTCCATCTCAATACCGAGACCAGGCTTCGACATCAGCTTGAGGCTGCCGTTCGAAATGTCGAGTGGTCTGTCGATCAGGTGATCGTATTTGCCCAGGTTCCACTCCGATGTTTCGAGTTTGTAGAAATTGGGAACGGTCATCATCACCTGCGCTCCCGCAACCACGTTGATCGGTCCCGCGGCGTCATGTGGCGAGACCGGCACGTAGTAGGCTTCGCATAGCGCAGCAATCTTCTTGAGTTCGGTAATGCCGCCGGTCCAGGTAACGTCGGGCATGATGTAATCAGCGAGCCTGTTCTCGAGTACCGGCACGAAATCCCACTTCGTGTGGCCGCGCTCGCCCCACGAGATGGCGGTATTGACCTTCTCACGCACCTGCTTGAGGGCGTTAAGGCTCTCGGGCGGGCAGGGCTCCTCAAACCAGTCGATCTGGCCGGCCTCCTCGAGGCTCCGACAGAGGCGAATGGCGGTGGGGACGTCGAAGCGGCCGTGCGCATCGATGAGAATGTCGACATCGGGTCCTGCCGTTTCGCGGATCAGAGCCGTGAGTTCGGCGGCTTCGCGCTCGTCCTTGCGGGTCATGCTGCCATCGAGGTAGCCGTCTCGCTGTTCGCGGGGCAGGCCATCGGCGCTGCGGCCCTGGTGGGGGTAGGGATCGAACTTGAGCGCAGTGTGTCCGGACTCGACAATGTCTAGAATTTCGCGGACCACAGCCTCCTTGCTGGTGAATTTGGCCTGGTTGGGATGGGTGTAGAGCGCGATTTCATCGCGTACCGGCCCGCCAAGCAGCTCGTAAATCGGCTTGCCGAGGACTTTGCCCCGGATGTCCCAGAGGGCAATATCGATGGCGCTCACGCATTCGACGGCGGCGCCGCGGCTTCCCATGTAGGTGAAGCTGCGGAAGATCTTGTGCCAGAGATGCTCGATACGCGCCGGATCCTGGCCTGTCACGGCGACGCCGATCTGCCGCAGGATCGTGCAGAGAGCGCGGTTGGCGAGCCTTGTCGTGGTGGTGATCTCTCCCCAGCCACTCACTCCCTCGTCGGTCGTCACCTCGACGAACAGGAACTCTCCCCAGTAGGAAGCATCGGACTTGATCAGCCACGGCCGAATGCTCGTGATTTTCATCTCAACTACCTTTGCCTGAAAATGGTCAGCTAACGATGTTCTGGACTGGACATTCTATCCGGCCCGAGCGGCGTTGCGCGCTCGCATCTGTTCGAGAATATGCCGGCCCGAACCCTCGACATGGCGGGAAACGAGTTCGGCCGCCTTGTCGGCCTCTCCCGCCTTCACAAGCGCGATGAGTTCGCGGTGCTCGCGCATGATCGCGGCACGTCGCGCCAGCGTGAAATTGAAACGACGGCTCACGGCTCGCAGCACTTCGCGATGCTTCCACCAAAGCTCGGCTGCGTGGCGGTTGTAGTGCCGCTGGTACATCACGGTGTGGAAAGCGGTATCCAGCTCACTATGCCTGAATGTGTCGGCGAAATTGTTCTCTTCGATCAGGCTTTGGAGACGTTCGAGTTCGGCGATGTCCTCGCCGGTAGCCATATTCACAAACCATCGTGTCAGGGCCGGCTCGATCAGAACACCGATCTCGTAGATATCCCGGACAAAATCCTGATCAATGGGTCGGACGCGCGCCCCGCGGTTGGCGACAAAGGTGACAAACCCTTCGCCGCGCAACAACTGCAGCGCCTCGCGCACAGGATTGGTCGAAGTGCCGTGACGCCGGGCGAGATCGGTGACGACAAGCCGTTCGTTGGCAGCGAGCCGTCCCTCGATGATATCTTCCCTGATCAATTCATAAAGCGAGGCGCCCTCGCTGGAGGCTCCGATGGGATCGGTCCCCACCGGTGGCATCGCTTTGAAATCGCTTATTTCGGCCAAGGCCGGCTCCCCAATTTAATACATACCTTGCCCGATATCACACACGGCTTTCGCAAACAATGTACGATTCTGCGCGTTGACAGGCAATCCATGATCTGAAAACGTACCAAGCGATCGAGAGGATACACTGAGCTGACAGAAGCATCCTCGCGATCGAAACGAGCAAGGACCGCTTTAGGGCGGCATGGGAGAACCAGGGAGGATACCTATGACGAGAATTGCGCTCGGCAGTGCCGTCCTGCGCGGCACTGTCGCCACTGCTTTGATGGCATCCCTGACGTCTACATCGGCGCTGGGTGCACCGCCGGTCGACCTGAGCAAGTGGTCGCCGGAATATGTGCGCTCGATTGCGGGCACACAGGATTTTGACACGGCGGCCGATTGTGCCAAGGTCACACCGCTCGACTACAAGGGGCGACTGACTTTCTGGTATCAGGGCGTGTTCGAAGGCGACCCCGACCTCCTGCGCCAGTACTACAAGGATTTCTTCGAGACCTTCCGCAAAACCTATCCGAACATCCAGCTCGAGGAACAAGCCCTCACCTATAACGACCTTCTCGACAAGTTCCGCACCGCGCTCCTGGGCAATGCCGCGCCGATGGCGGTCCGCCTGCAAATCCTGGGTGGTACCGAGTTCGCCTCAAAGGGCTATCTGCAGCCGCTCAAGCCCGAGGATGTGGGGTATTCGACCGAGGATTTCTGGCCCGGCGCCATGAAGGCAGTGACCTGGGAGGGCGTGACCTACGGCATTCCGACCAACAATGAGACGATGGCGTTCATCTGGAACGCCGACATCTTCAAGCGTGCGGGCCTCGATCCGGACAAGGCTCCGGCAACCTGGGAAGATGTCGTCAAATATTCCAAGCAGATCCACGACAAGCTCGGCATTGCCGGCTACGGCCTCGTGGCGCGCAAGAATGCCGGCAATACGCCGTACCGTTTCATGCCACAGCTGTGGGCCTATGGCGGCGGCGTCTTCGACGAAGCCACCGCGAATCCGACCTATGAGCAGGTCCAGCTCGATAGTCCACAGAGCAAGGCGGCGCTGCAAGCCTCCTACGACATGTATGTTCGCGACAAGTCGGTTCCGGTTTCGGCGCTCACCAACCAGCAGGCCGATAACCAGCCCCTGTTCGTCGCCGGCCAGCTCGGCATGATGATCTCGCACCCGTCCGATTACAACGTCATGCTCGACCTGCAGAAAAAGGCGACGGGCACCGACAAGGACAAGGCGCAGACGGTCATCGACAACATGCGCTACGGCCTGATTCCAACTGGCCCCGACGGCAAGCGCGCCGTCGTGTTCGGCGGCTCGAACATTCACATCCTGAAGCCCGAATATGTCGAAGGCGGCAAGGTAGACGAGCCTGCTGCAAAGGCTATCATCTGCATGTGGACGAGCCCTGAGTGGTCGCTGAAGATGGCCTACGCCGGATCAAACCCAGGCAACCTCAACGGCTTCAAAACCAAGTGGATGAAGGAACGTCTGGACAACATCAAGTTCCTCGATGTCACGACCTCGATGCTGCCATACGGCATTCCGTTCCCAGCGCTGCCGCAGGCCCCCGAGATCATGAACATCATCATCCCGGACATGCTGCAGAATGCCCTGACCGGAGCGATGACCGTCGACGAGGCAGCGGACGACGCGGCCAAGAAGGTAAAAGACGTGATGGGCGGACTCTAGTCCAAGCCTGACCTACGACCTGACCGGCTGCGCCGCTGGCGCAGCCGCCTCGTTCCGAAGAATAAGGGCACGCCACAAGTGACGATCGTGACCGGCAAGGCCGAGGCTCGCCGAAGATTGCAACCCGGTTGGTCCGGCACGCTGCGGAAGATCTGGGAGCATCGCGCGGACTACGCGTATGTGCTCCCGGCGATCGCCGTGATGCTCATCGTCATCGCCTATCCGATCTACTACACGGTCGAGCTGTCGTTCTTTAAGACACCGCCTGGTCTGCAGCTCCGCGACAAGACCTTCATCGGCTTCGACAACTACACGACGATCCTCACCAGTCAGGTGTTCTGGAAGGTCACCTGGAACACACTGATCTGGACGCTGGGGTCCACTTTCATCTCCTTTGTCCTGGGGTTTGCAACGGCGCTGGCGCTCCACCGCGACTTCATCGGCCGTGGTGTCTTGCGCGCTATCCTGATCATCCCTTGGGTCATCAGCGCAGTGGCCGCCTCCTACATCTGGAAGTGGATCTACCATTCGGACTTCGGGATCATCGGCGCGGTGCTGGTCGGCCTCGGATTGGCCGACCAGCCGCCGAATTTCATCGACAATGTCAGCACGGTGCTGCCCTCCCTGATCGTCGTCAATATCTGGCGCGAGTTTCCGTTTGCCATGATCATGATGATGGCCGGCCTGCAGACAGTCCCCGACCAATTGCTGCGTGCCGCAAAAGTCGACGGTGCCAATGCATGGCAGCGCTTTTGGCACGTCACTTTCCCGCACTTGCGCAACGTCTCGGTGGTGACGATGCTGCTGCTCGCGGTGGCCAACTTCAATTCCTTCATCATCCCCTGGATCATGACCGGCGGCGGGCCGTCGAACGCATCGCATATCTGGATAACCCACATTTATGAGCTCGCCTTCGGACGGCAGCGCTGGGGCGTGGCATCGGCTTATTCGGTGCTCCTGTTCCTCACGCTGATGACGCTGGGCTACTTCTACGTCCGTGCGTTAAGCGGCAACGAGCGGAAAGAGGGGAGCGCATGAGCACGATTGCCGAGACAGCCCCTCGAGCCCAGACCCGTCGCCGCATGCGCGTCGACGGATGGCGGTGGGCCGGGCGCATATTCCTCGTGTTCATGCTGCTTTATACCGCGTTGCCGATGATCTGGATGCTGATCACCTCGATCAAGTCCGGATTCGCGGCGACGCAATTCCCGCCGCAATGGTGGCCGGACGAACCTACCCTCGCCAGCTATCAGAAACTGCTCGATCCGCAGAACAGCGTCGGCCAGGACTTCCTCCGCTTCTTCTGGAACAGCCTTTTCGTGTCGACCGTCACGACAATCCTTTCCGTGATCGTGGCTGTCCCAGCGGCCTACGCGTTTTCGCGCTTCAGTTTCCCCGGCCGGAATTTCCTGTTCTTTGCCGTGCTGCTGCGCAATATGTTCCCGGCGGTGATCTTTCTCGTGCCACTCTTCATCCTGATGCGCGCCATCGGTCTGATAAACACGCATGGCTCACTGATACTCACCTATCTCACCTTTGGCCTGCCGCTGGCGATCTGGCTGCTCAAGGGCTTTTACGACAATATCCCGGTGCAGCTTGAGCAGGCGGCGCGCATCGATGGCGCAACACGGTTCCAGGCCTTCATCATGATCGTGATGCCGCTCTCGACGCCGGGGATCATCGCCACCGCAATCTATTCCTTCATCGGCGCGTGGAACGAGTACATCTACGCCTACACCTTCCTCTCCAAGAACGAGCAGTTGACCCTGCCGGTCGGCATCCAACGCTTCTTCTCGGAAAATACGACGGACTTTCCGGGCCTGATGGCGGCCAGCTTCATGATGAGTGTGCCCGTCGTGGTGCTGTTCCTGGTCCTGCAACGATACTTTGTACGCGCCCTTACGGAAGGCGCGGTCAAGCACTAGGGAGTTGCCGATGGCCCACGTGGTCCTCCAAGATCTCGTCAAGAGCTATGGCAGCTTCAAAGCTGTCAACCACGTTTCGCTGACGGTCAATAACGGCGAGTTCGTTGCGCTCGTCGGCCCTTCAGGCTGCGGCAAGACAACCACGCTCAATCTCGTCGCCGGGCTGACCCCGATCACATCGGGCGACATCATCATCGGCGAGCGGGTGGTCAACGACCTCGACCCCAAGGACCGGGACATCGCAATGGTGTTCCAGAACTACGCGCTCTACCCGCAGAAATCGGTCTACAAGAACCTGGCGTTCCCGCTTCAGATGCGCAAACTCCCCAGGGACGAGATCGACAAGAAGGTCAAGGAAGCGGCGCGAGTGCTCGACATGACGCATCTGCTCGAGCGCAAGCCGCGCGAACTCTCGGGCGGGCAGCAGCAGCGTGTGGCCCTTGGCCGTGCCCTCGTTCGCGACCCTGCCGTGTTCCTCATGGACGAGCCACTGTCTAACCTCGATGCCAAACTGCGCGTGCAGATGCGGTCGGAGATCAAGCGTTTCCACCAGGACCTCAAGGCGACGATTATCTATGTGACGCACGACCAGCTCGAAGCCGTGACCATGGCTGACAAGATGGCGGTGATGAATGGCGGCTACCTGCAGCAATACGATTCACCGGCGCAGGTGTTCGCCCATCCGGTGAACATGTTCGTGGCCAGCTTCATCGGCAGCCCGGCGATGAGCCTTATTCCGTTAGAGGCATCGACGACAAACGGCAACACGGTGTTGACCGGCGCCGAGGGCTGGCGCCTTGAGCTCTCACCGCGCAATGCCCAGAAGGTGGCGAAAGCGACGACCAGGAAAGTCGTGCTCGGCGCACGTCACTCGACGATCAAGCTCCACAAGAGTGCGGTCCCTGGTTCCATTCCGGCCAAGGCCTACACGGTGGAACCGACCGGCGACGTCACCTTCGTCCAGGCGTTCCTGTCCGGCGCCATCGTCAACGTCAGCGTGCCGCCGAACATTGCCGTCGCGCCCGACGAGCAGATCTGGCTCGAGTTCGACGAGGAGCGGATGCATCTGTTCGATGGCGAAACTGAAATGGCCCTCAACGCCAACTGAGATAGGGCGAATGCGCGTGAAACGTGGGCGTGGATGACTGAGAAACTTAAGATCACCGCGATCAAGCCCTATCCGGTGTGGGTAGGAACGCGCAACCAGATGCTCGTCAAGGTCGAGACCGACCAGGGCATCTTCGGTTGGGGCGAGAGCGGCTTGAGCGGTCGCGAGAGGGCCGTGGCCGGCGCGGTCGAGCACTATCGCGAGTTTCTCATCGGCCGCGACCCGATGCAGATCGGGCGGATCTGGCAGGAGGTTTACCGCAGCCAGTACTTCGAAGGCGGGCGAGTCCTTCAGGCGGCGATTTCCGCCATCGACATCGCCCTTCACGATATCAAGGGTAAGGCGCTGGGCGTGCCGGTCTACGAGCTGCTGGGCGGCAAGCAGCGCGACCGCATTCCCACTTTTGCCTCGACCGGCGACGAGGCCGAGGGCGACGTTGCCATCGAACGGGCCCGCGAACTTCGCGCGCAGGGGTGGCAGGCGATCCGCTTCTTCCCCTTCGGGCAAAACAGCAAGGACATCTTCGAGCCGCGCGAGTCCATCGGCGCTACCGCGGGTATGCTGAACAAGGCGCGCGAGGCGCTGGGCAGCGACGTGGTCCTCGGCCTCGACTATCATCATCGGCTGTCGGTGGCAGAGGCGGCGAGCTTCTGCAACAAGCTCGGCCGCGGCGTGCTTGATTTCCTCGAGGAGCCGATACGGGCCGAGACGCCGGAGGCCTATGAATCGCTGCGCACGATGACCGAAATCCCCTTTGCCATAGGCGAGGAATTTGCCAGCAAGTGGCAGTTCCTGCCCTACATCGAGCGCGGCATCCATCAGTTCAACCGGATCGATGTTTGCAATGTCGGCGGGCTCACCGAGGCGATGAAAATCGCTGGCTGGAGCGAGGCGCATTATGTGGACCTGATGCCGCACAATCCCCTTGGTCCAGTGTGCACGGCCGCGACCGTGCATCTCGCTGCCGCGGTACCCAACTTCGCGTGGCTCGAGACCAGGGCACCCGAAACAAAGCTGGGCTTCGACAATTCCGACTTCTTCCCCGTGCAACCACGGCTCGACGGGACCGATTACCCGGTCGGCGATCTGCCGGGACTCGGCGTCGAGGTCAACGAAGTTGCGGTCCAGGCGCAGAGTTTGCGTTTCTGGGAAGCGCCTCACCTTAAGCGCCGCGATGGTTCTGTTACGAACTGGTAGTTCCATTCAATCGGAGTCCACAATGACGCATACTTCCGACATCATGCGGCCGCCTAAAGACCTGATCGACGCGCTAAGGGAGATCGGCGCCGCGACGGTAGCCGGCACGCTTGGCCACATGGGCTTCCGCAATCCGCACATGGTTGGTCCGGTGGCGCAAAACCACGGGAAGTCGATCGTCGGGCCGGCGTTGACGCTGCAGTTCCTGCCGCAGCGGCCGGACCTCTTCACCGAAGGAGAATATGCCGATCCGGAGACACAGCTGCACCGGCACGTGCTCTATCACGCGCAGGAGGGCGATGTGGTCGTGGTCGACGCGCGCGGCGACATGAGCTCGGGCGTCTTCGGCGATATGATGTCGACGTATTTCAAGGGCAGGGGCGGGGCGGGTATCGTCATCGATGGGTGCATGCGCGACCGGCCCAATGTCGAAAAGCTCGACCTGCCCCTATGGCTGCGCGGCTGGACGCCAAACTATCATGTGCAAACCAGCATCTATCCCAATGCCGTCAACGTTCCGATTGCCTGCGGCGGTGTCACGGTGATCCCCGGCGATATCATTGTCGCCGACGACGACGGGGTGGTGGTGCTTCCCGTCGTAATGGCCCCGAAGGTGATCGAAGAATCACAAAAGCATCATGATTGGGAGGAATTCTCACGAGTGAAGCTCATGGAGGGCGGCCCGTTGCAACGCTACTATCCGCTGCATGACGATGCACGCGGGGAGTACGAGGAGTGGCGCAAAGCAAATCGCCTGGAGAACCCGAGTTAGTCAGCAGGCCTTGGCGATCAGTTTTGCCAGGCAATCGGCAGCCCCGGTCCCCGGCACGCCGAGATCTCTGACACTGTCCATGTGGTTGCGGTTCGGGAGCACATGCGACGTTACCAACGATCCTTGCCGCAGCAAGCTTGCTTTGAATCGATCGGCTTGCTGGTGGAAGGGTGGCGTCTCATTGGCTCCGACCAGAACCGCCGCCTTGGTTTGAGGATCATGCCGACAGGCGAGCGGCGTGAACATGGCGACTTCCTCGTCGGTTATTCCAATCTCGTTGGCGAGAAAGGAATCCTGGAGCGGCTTCAAATCGTAGAGCCCGCTCAACAGAAGGGCTGCCCTTACATTCGAGGGGGTGTGCGCCCCATCGAACAGGAACGTTGCAAGATGGGCTCCAGCCGAATGACCACTGACGGTCAGGGCCGCCGGGCTTCCGCCATGATCGGCGATGTTGGCCAGGACCCAGTGCTTGGCCCGGCGCACCTGGTCGACGATCCTCGCCATTCGGACCTTGGGCATCAGAGCATAATCAAGGATGACGGCAATGGCCCCGGCCTGGGTAATCGTCGTCGCCATATATGAATAGTCGCGCTTGGAGAACATTCTCCAGTAGCCGCCATGGACAAAGATGTGCACCGGAAGCGCCGTTCTTTTGCCCGCGGGAAAGAACAGGTCCATGGTCTCGGTCGGATCCGGTCCGTAGGCCACGTCAGCGGTCATCGCAATGGTGGCGCGGGCGACCTCGCTGCGATCAACGAAGTCCTGCACGATTTCGTCAAAATCCGCGACGTGGTCGCGGATGCGAAAGGGATCGCCTTGCATTCTTCTGCTCACATGCTGATGGCGAGGTATTTCGCCTCCATGAATTCCGCAATGCCGTGATGCTGCCCTCCCTCGCGGCCGAGCCCGCTCTGCTTGACGCCGCCGAAGGGGGCTGCCGGATCGGACATCAGCCCGCGGTTGAGAGCAATCATCCCGGCCTCAATCCGGGAGGCCACCCGCATGCCGCGCGCCAGATCGCGCGTGTAGATGTAGGCAGCAAGCCCATATTCGGTGTCATTGGCGCGCGCGATGACCTCGGCCTCCGTTTCGAAGCTGGAGATTGGCGCCACCGGCCCGAATATCTCCTCATGCGCCATCTTTGCGTCGCCCGGCACGTCGCGAAGCACTGTCGGAGGGTAGAAGAAACCACGTCCGGAC
Organism: Mesorhizobium sp. M0145; assembly: GCF_040322355.1. NCBI lineage: Bacteria > Pseudomonadati > Pseudomonadota > Alphaproteobacteria > Hyphomicrobiales > Phyllobacteriaceae > Mesorhizobium > Mesorhizobium sp. M0145. The sequence continues at coordinate 54,825 of NZ_JAMYTK010000023.1, read as the reverse complement.
AGGACTGAGCCGCCGCACAAGACCCGCGCGCCGCGTGTGACCGCGTCGACGACAAGGCGGTCTATCTTCTCGATCGCCTTTTTCGTGATCATAGGCCCGCATTCCGTGTCCGGGTCGGTGCCGGCGCCGACCTTGAGCGACGACATCCGCTTCTCGAGGCCCTCGCAGAAGGCTTCGTAGATGCCAGATTGGACGTAGAGGCGGTTTGCGGCCGTGCAGGCCTCGCCGGCGTTGCGCATCTTGGCCACCATTGCGCCATCGAGCGCCGCTTCGAGATCGGCGTCGTCGAACACAATGAACGGTGCGTTGCCGCCGAGTTCCATGGAACACGAGATCACATGCTTGGCGGCTTCGGCGAGCAGAACGCGCCCGACATCTGTCGAGCCGGTGAACGAGAGTTTCCGCACTCGCGGATCGGCCAGCATCGCTGCGGTCAATAGGCCAGGGTTAGACGTCGTCAGCACATTGACGACGCCTGGCGGAAGCCCTGCTTCTTCATAGAGCGCGGCGAGCGCATAGGCGGTGAGGGGTGTCTCACTGGCCGGCTTCAGGATCACCGTGCATCCAGCGGCAAGTGCCGGCGCGATCTTGCGCGTCGCCATCGCGGCAGGAAAATTCCAGGGCGTGATCAGGATGCAGATGCCGACGGGTTCGTAGTCGACCACAATGCGATTGGTGCCGGAAGGCGCAGTACCGAATTCACCGGTAATGCGAACGGCCTCCTCGGCATTCCAACGGAAAAATTCCGCGGCATAAGCGATCTCGCCGCGGGCATCCCGCAGGGCCTTGCCGTTTTCCAATGCGATGAGAGTCGCCAGTGCCTCCGATCGGTCCGTCATCAGTTCGAAGCAGCGTCGGAGGATCTCGGACCGCTTTCGCGGCGGCGTTGTTCGCCAGCCATGGGCTGCCTTGGCAGCGGCTTCAACGGCAGTGGCGGCGTCGTCCACGGTCGCATCCGGCACAGCGGCGATGACAGCCTCGGTCGAAGGATCGACGACCGGAATCACCCTGCCATCCGCGGATTGGCGCCATTGGCCGCCAATATACAGCCCGTGCGAGATTGTGTGGAAGTCGCTGATGCCCTGATCGTCAGCCAGAACCTGTGAAAACGTGTTCATCTCGATATTCCCGATTGTTACATGATGCTGGCGAGGTCGCCATCAAAGGCGGCCTGGACCAGGTGTCGCATGGTCCGCAAATCGAATGGACGCGGGTTGTTCTTGATGAGGCGTTCGATACCGATCGCTTGTTCCGCCGTCCAATCGAGCCTATCGGCGGGCAGCCCCAGCTCGGCTAACGAGGAGGTGATCCCGATTGCCCCAAACAGCCGGCTGACTTCGGCAACGGTCGCGTCGGCCAACTCGTCGGGCGTCCGGCCTTTACCATCGAGGCAGAGCGCGTTGGCGATCTCGGCCATCTCGGTCGCTGCGGCTGTTTTGTTGTACTTCATGACGTATGGCAACATGGTGGCAACGCCCAATCCGTGAGCGGTGTGGGTTATCGCGCCGACCGGATATTGCACGGCGTGCGCTGCCGCTGTGCCGGCCGTTCCGAACGCACAGCCGGCGGCCAGTGCACCCATCATGACGTCGGCCCGGGCGTCCTCGTCAGAGGGCCGGCGGTATGCCGTTTCAAGGCTTCGGCCAAGCAGCTTGATCGCCAGCAGGGCGAAGTGATCGGTCAAGGCGGTTTTGCCGATAAAGACATGGTTCTGCGGAAGGCCGGGATCGGTCCCACGCCTGCCGGCGGTGAAGGCCTCGATTGCATGCGTCAGCGCATCGGCGCCTGCCATTGCCGTCAATCCCGGCGGGCATGTCATCGTCAACTCAGGGTCGCAGATAGCCGCGGCCGCGATCAGATACGGGCTGGAGATGCCGACCTTCAGCGTGCGATCCGGATCCGAGATCACGGCAACCGGGGTAACTTCAGAGCCGGTGCCGGCTGTCGTCGGCACCGCGATCAGCGGCAGCGTCGGGCCGGGCACCTTGAACTCGCCGTAGTAATCCTGCAGCTGACCGCCGTGACTGATGAGCAGCGCGGCGCATTTGGCCATGTCGAGACAGCTGCCGCCGCCAATGCCGATCACCATGTCGGGCGCGAACTTCCGTGCTTCCTCGACGCAGACGACAACGGTGCCCCGAGGAACGTCGGGTAGCACACGGTCATGCACCAGTACGTCTATCGAGGCGGCTCGCAGCGCCGCGATAATCTCTGCGAACGGGCCCGTTGCGGCAAAACGTTCATCGGTGCAGACGAGCGCGCGACGTCCGAGCCTGGCCGCGACAACCGGGATGACGTGGCGTTGGCCCTTCCCGAAGAGGATTTCGCGCGGCAGCCTTATCGCAGCGAAAAGGCTCATGACCTGCATCCTGTGATGATGTCTGGATTGGAATGCGAGATGGCGTTCAACTCGGCCCAAAGGCCGGGTTCGATGTAAAACCCGTCTCGCAACGCGGTCGCGTATCGACGTGCCGAACCATCGCCCGCAACGCTGGCGGTCCGTTCAGCAGGTGAGGAAGCACGGGCTGCCAGGGCGGCACGCTGTTCCAGCAGGGCCACTGCAAATTCGATTGCTTTGTCTCCTAGCTGCCGCAAATGATATCCTCTATAAAATCGTATAGGATATAGGATTGCATTGGCCGGAGCATCGTGTTAGCAACTCAATGTGTCAAGAGGCAATACATGCAGGCCATGAACTTACCCAGTCTAGACGAAGCGAACCTCGCCGGCGGGCGTATCCAGCGCTCCAGCAGCCTGGTTGAGGACGTCTACGAAGCGATCTTTGCGCAACTCATGTCCCTGAAGATTGCGCCGGCCTCGCGCATCACCGTCGACAGCCTGGTCAAGGAATTCAACGTATCCCACACGCCGATCCGCGAGGCGCTCGGCCGGCTCGAAGGCGAAGGCCTGGTGCTGAAGACGCATCTGATCGGTTACCGCGCTGCGCCGCAGATTACGAAAAGGCGGTTCGATGAACTCTACGAGCTTCGCCTGCTACTCGAGCCTCATGGTGCAGCCAAGGCAGCGGTGCTCATGGACGAGGTAAAGCTCGCACAGCTTCAGACATCGGCCGGCGTCATGGCGCGCCGTGAGGGCAAGGACGAGCGCCTGCGGTATTCCAACTTCGCCCGCCAGGATGCCATTTTCCATGACAAGGTCATGGAATTCGCCAACAACGAACTCGTGCGCGAGACACTGGCGCACCAGCATACCCACTTCCACATATTCCGCCTGATGTTCCATTCGCGCGTCACCGAGGAGGCGCTTGACGAGCATGAGGCCATCCTGGCCGCTTTCGCTGCGGCCGATCCTGCCGCTGCCGAGCAGGCGATGCGTCGCCATATCGAGCATTCCCGCGACCGTTTGTTGTTGGCGTTCGACTGAGACTGTCCCGATGTCCCCGTACCCGCCGTTGACGGTCATCATGCAGGCCAGTGCCAACGAAGACTACTTCCCCGATTCACCCTTCTAGAAACTCAAACCTACCAGGCGAGTACAGGTCTCGCCCGGCCGTTGTCACAGGAAAGGAAGTACCATGCCAGGCAAAAAGATCCTGATGCTGACCGGTGAATTCACCGAGGAATACGAAATCTTCGTCTACCAGCAGGCGATGGAAGCGGTGGGCCACACCGTCCACGTCGTGTGCCCAGACAAAAGCGCCGGAGACCTGATCAAAACATCGCTGCACGATTTCGAGGGCGATCAAACCTACACCGAAAAGCTCGGCCACTATGCGCTGATCAACAAGACCTTCTCCGACGCTGAGAAGCAGCTGGAGCAATACCACGCCGTTTACTGCGCGGGCGGTCGTGGCCCCGAATACATCCGCACCGACAAGCGCGTGCAGGCGATGGTGCGCCACTTCCACGAAACCAAGAAGCCGATTTTCACGATCTGCCACGGCGTGCAGATCCTGATTGCGGTAGACGGGGTCGTGCGTGGCAAGAAGGTCGGCGCGCTGGCGGCGTGCGAGCCCGAAGTGACGCTTGCGGGCGGCACCTATATCGACCTGTCTCCAACGGAGGCATATGTGGATGGGACGATGGTTTCGGCAAAAGGCTGGACGGCGCTTGCTGCGTTCATCCGCGAATGCCTGAAGGTGCTGGGAACGGAAATCCGCCACGCGTAGACCTTTGCTCCGACGCATCCAAAAGGGTGCGTCGGTCCTTGCTGCAGCCTCCGTAGCTTCTGCCGATAGTCTCCCGAGCTGATAAGCTTCCGGAAGGCACGTCCCTTAGGTAGCGCGGCCACGGTCCCCTCGGCCCTGCGCAACTTTGTCGGTAGTCAAAGGGTGAGGGAAACCAAACTCGCTTACGAGTGATCGGACAACTCGTGTGCTACCTAATCCGGACAACTCATCTGCTTACGACGCTGCGAAGTCGCACCGCTGTCGGAAGTCGCACCGCTTGAGTACCCGACGTTGCTGCTCTATATGATGCGTGATGATTGATGCGCACCAGGAGGGCGACATGAGAACCACACTGGCGATCGATGACGACGTCCTGGTCGCGGCCAAGGCCATCGCCCGGCAGCAGGATCGCAGCCTCGGCGAGGTCATCACCGATCTCGCCCGGCGCTCGCTGCGCCGGCCTCAAGCCGGCGGCGAGCGCAACGGGATTCCTCTGCTGTCGCCTCGGCCGGATGCACCTCCTGTCACGCTTGAGACGGTCAATGCCCTGCGAGACGAACTGCCTTGACGTTCCTGCTCGATGTCAATGTGCTGATCGCAATGATCGATCCTGGCCACGTCGCCCATGACGACGCGCATGACTGGTTCGAACAGGCCGGCAACGCCGCATGGGCTACGTGTCCCATCACCGAAAACGGCGTCCTGCGCATCGTCGGCAACCAAAGATATCCCAATTCTCCCGGCTCGCCCGCCGTCGTTGCGCAAATCGTTACCAAGTTGCGGGCTCTGCACGGGCACAGCTTCTGGCCCGACGATGTGAGCCTGGTTGGCTCAGGCGACATCGATGCAGCGAAAATCCTGACCTCGGCACAGGTCACGGATACGTATCTTCTCGCGCTCGCCAAGGCGCGTGGCGGCCAACTTGCGAGCTTTGACCGCAAGCTGTCAGTCGCGGCCGTGAAGGGCGGGAAGTCTGCACTGCACCTGATTCCCACAAGGTAGACCGGCCGGGCTCTTTTTGTCTGTTCTGCATCGCCGAACCGCGCAGGTTGAGATAGGCGTAGCCGCGCAGCACCATCAGGCCGGTGCGCTCAGGCGCAATGCGCTACCGTTCGTCCAAGGCCACGAGTGTCTCAACATGCCGCCCCTCTTGGATGGTTCGTCCTCCAGCTTCCAGTCAAGGTCGGGCTTGAACCGTTGCGCGGCTGCCTGCGACTGGTACAATGCGTCGGCTTACGAAGCGAAGCTGTTGTTTCTTGGCGACGAATGTTTGCTGGGTGATCCATTGCAAGACATCGGTGCTCAGGGGCGCTGGCGGTGTAGTCGCCAATACTTTCGAGACTGGCGCCGGACAGACGCGCCGCACGTTCGTGTCCCACCTTACAACCTCTAGGACCTCGCGACATCGAGCCTATCCGGAGTGGTTCTACCCGCTGGTCGAAGATAAGCCGTTTCTGACCTTCGGCATGCCGCGGGACGTGTTCATCTCGATGGCTGGCGCGGCCGAGTTCACGCTCGGATTCGGGTTGGAGATGCTCCTCCGGGCACCTCAGCTTCTTGGCCTTGACCACCCTCGGTCCAACGTTGAAGCTGCAAGAGGCAGAAATTCGCTGTTTAGCGACCTTGCCAGGATTCCCCAGGCCCGCGGCCCATCTGGCCAGTTCGACCTCGGCCGCGATGCCCTGTCAGCTGAAACGGTTGGCGCGGAAGGTTGCAAGCATCGGGTGCGGATTGCCGGAGGCGATTTCTTTGGCAAGCAATTCGCCGACGATCAGTCCAAGCGTGGCGCCGCTGTGGCTAAAGGCGACGTGAAGACCGGCGACGGTCTCGACTGAGCCAAGCACCGGCTCGCCGTCGCCGGGGATAGGCTTCGGGCCGACAGCATAGGTAGCGAGTTGGAGCCGCGGATTGCCGTCGAGCACGGCACTGGCCTCGTCGAGCAGTCCTTTGATGGTCTTGTCGTGCACGGTATAGGTGCCGTCCGGGTTGACCACGACTTCTTCCTCCGACCATGCCGAATCCAAAACAAATGCGCCATCCGGCGTCGGGCGCACCGCCACGCGCGGCGTATTCAGCACGGCACGGAGCTCGGTCTTGGTCGGCTTGGTCTTCAAAAGAAGTGAAATCGGCGTGGCGTCGGGGACATGGGCGCCGATCTCCGCAAGCATGACAGGCGTCGCTGGCCCAACGGCAAGGACCATTGCATCCGCCTTTATCGGCGCACCATCGGCAGTGACGACGCCACGCGCGCGACCACCTGTGGCATCTATCCGCACGCGTCCAGCGTCCTGGATAAGCTTGCCGCCGCGGGAGCGGAATTCATTGAGCAGCAGATCGATCAGGCAGGGCAGGTCGACCCATCCTTCGCCAGGATTGAAGATTGCGCCCTGCGGGGTGATTGCATTGGCATTGACGCCGGGCGTCATTGCACCAACTTCGGCAGGGCCGAGCAGAAGCGCGTCATAACCAATTTCCTGCTCCAGCTGGCAGATGGACGCGATCTGGTTCGCCTCATCATCCGCATCCCAGGTGAGGCCGCCGTCAAAGCGAAGCCACGACGCGGTTTCCGGCCTTGTGGCCGCCAGGGTCCGATAACGGTCGATGCCTGCAAGCCTCAAGCGGTGATAGGCAGTGTCGGCACGTCGCGCTGAGTTCAGCCAGGAAAGTGAACGGCCGGATGCACCGTTGGCCGGCGCGCCGTCATTGACAATGGTTACATCAAAGCCAAGACGAGCGAGGTGCAGCGCGGAAGAGGTGCCGAAGATGCCTGCGCCGACAACGACGACTTGGCGCGGTTTTGCAGATGCAGTCATAGGGAAATCCTTTTACGCAGAAGCGGGGCTGGGAGTTGTTGGATCGCTGCAGAGCGCGGCGGAACTAGTAGTCCGTTAGCTTCTTCATGTAGCGCCGGCCATCGAGCATCGACCGGCCACGCAGGCCGGCCAGCTCATAGGCAAAACGCCATAGAGTGTCGAAAAAGACCAAGGGCACGAGATAGGGTTTGATGTCATCGGACATACCGCTGAGGTCGAGTTCCGCTCCATCTAGCACCAGGATGTTTTCCCGGCTTCCATGTTTGAAAAGGAAGTCGCGGGCGCGTTCGGATAGGCTCCGCGTTTCGTCCAAACCCAGCAAGACCACGAAGCAAGCATCCCGGTCCACCACCTCAAATGGGCCGTGAAAGAACTCGTTGGCGTGTATGGCCTGCGAGTCGTACCACTGCATCTCCATCAACACGCAGATGGCGTAGGAATACGCCGCACCATAGCTGGCACCGCTGGCCAGTGTGTAGATCGCATTGCGCGGCGCGAAACGGGGGGCGAAGGCCTTAAACCGGTCGGCATAGGTCCGGTGCGCACGTTCGATCGCCGGCTGAAGATGGCTCAGGCTCATCAGCAGATCGGCGGTCAGCCCGGCATCCTCCCGAGCATCGATTAGGCCGGCGAGCAACATATAGAGCACGCCGTAGTTGCTGCAGGCTGAATCGATTGCTTTGCCCGTCGTGTAGGAGGCCTGGTAGGCGACGGCGTGGTCGACCGCCCGCGCGAGGGGCGATATCTGGTCGAGCGTCATGCCGATTGTCGTTGCGCCTCGATCCTTTGCATGATTGGCCGCTCGCACAGTTTCGTGGGTGGTGCCGGTCTGCGAGCAAAGGACAACGAGCGCGTCGGGTCCCAGCCGTCGCGGGTCTCGGCAGACGAACTCATCCGCGTTGTAGATGTCGCAGGCGAATGTGCCGCTGTGACGGTCGACGAAGTATTTGCCTGCCATCATGATCGAGAGCGAGCCGCCGCACGCCACGAGGAATAGGTGCGAAAACTGCCTGCCCGCCGTAGCGGTCAGGGCGCGTTCCACGTCGGCGGGCAGGGCGGAAATCATGAGCTTCCTCGTCTCGTTGGCAGAGCTGCGGGCCGGCGCACAATTGACAGATGGCAGCCATTGTGCGAACGTTATCACATCCTTTAAACTGAAAGTCCTGCAATGGTCAAGATTGCCGCGATAGGCGATAACGTGGTCGATTGTTATCTTGCTCGCGGCGAGATGTATCCTGGTGGAAATTGCCTCAATGTCTCGGTCTATGTCAGCCGCTTCGGCGGGCGATCGGCCTATGTCGGAGCGATCGGCAAAGACCGGGCGGGGGACCTTATCTGCACTGCACTGGCGTCGGAGCGCGTGGACATCACCCGATTACGGCGCCTCGAGGGGCCGACCGCTTACTGCCTCATAGGTCACCGCAACGCCGATCGGATTTTCCTGGACTTCGATCTCGGAGTTTCGGTGTTTACGCCGACGCAAGAAGATCTGGATTTTCTCTCGGGCTTTCAGGCCGTCCACATCGGCCAGTCCAGCGGGTTAGACCCGTGCGTTGCCGCTGTATCGAGTAAGTCCCTGCTGTCTTACGACTTTTCTACGCGGCGGGAACCGGGACATCGACGCGAGATTGGGCCCTATTGCTATCTGGCTTCCGTCTCGGGTGACGGTCTCGACGACAACGAATTGGCCGCAATCGCAGCCGAACTCCTTGGATATGGTTCAAAGTGGGTCCTTGTGACTCGTGGCCGAGCCGGCGCGGTGCTTCACGCCGACACAGTCTCTTACCGCACCCAGGCGCGGCTGGTCGAACCGGTCGACACCCTGGGCGCGGGCGACACCTTCATCGCCAGAACGCTATTCGGCCTGCTTAAGGAAGAGGCGCCTCAAGACATTCTCGGCCATGCCGCGGAGGCGGCGGCCGCTACCTGCCGGTACTACGGGGCGATTGGCCATGCGACAGCAATCGAGTTAGGAAAGATGACGCCGGAGATCCTTCGCGGAGCTCGGCACGCTCAAGACTGGAAAACCGTCTAGCAGCGAAATTCTCCGAAGCAATTGACGCGAGAAATGGACAATGCTAGAGGAAATGATAACGTTCTCACCTGTCTGGCCAAAACGCCACCTAAGAGCGTTTTGATGGATGAGACGTCGAGTGGGATCGCAGGGCCGAGTTCGGCCAATCGTAAGAGGAGAAGACATGCACACGAATTCGAGCAGGCGCCAACTTGTGAAATCCGGTCTGGCGCTGACGATCGCGCTGTTGACAGGACTTGGCACGTTGGCCTCGTCAACGCAGGCAAACGCGGCCGACAACCCCTACAACCTCATCGACCCGACGGTGATCAGCGTCGGAACCATGGGCGATGCGAAACCCTATGTCTTCACCGACGCCAACGGTAACTTCACTGGCTTCGACGCTGAACTCTTCCGCGATGTGGCGCGCCGGCTCGGGTTCAAGGAGGAACAGGTCGTTTTCACCGGCCAGGAATTCTCGGCGCTGCTGCCGTCGGTTGCCAACGGCCGGTTCGACGTCGCTGTCGCCGCCATCGGCACGACCGCGGAGCGCAAGAAGACCGTGGATTTTGGCGACGGCTATCTCGCCGGCTACCTGTCGATCATTTCGGCTGATCCGGCACTGACGAGCAATGAGAGCACCGCCGGAAAGCGCATCGGCGTGATCCAGGGAACGCTGCAGGAAATCTATGCCGAGAAGAATCTGAAGGGCGACATTGTCAAATTCCCCGACAACAACACTGCAGTGGCGGCGCTGAATAACGGGACGATCGATGGCCATTTCACTGACTATGAGTCGGCCAAGCAGTATGTGGAGCGCTACAAGAACCTGAAGATAACAATGAATGTGCCGTCCTTCGATGCGCCGGCCGGGTTCGTGGTCAAGAAAGGCAACGATGCCTTCCGCGAGGCGCTCAACAAGGCGCTGCGCCAGGCCATGGACGATGGCACCTGGAAACGGCTGCATGAGAAGTGGTTCCCGGGCACTCCGATGCCGGATCAATATCTGCCCAAGAAGTAAATTCGCGCGTATTCATTTTCGTTTCCGGCCGGGCCCGTGAGCAACGGTGCCCGGCCGAGTTATAGATGGACTTGATATGAGCTGGTTCGATACCTTCGCCCGCAGCTTCCTTGATTTCCAGGCGATGGCAGAAGTTCTGCCAAACATGGTGATGGTCGGCCTCAAGAACACTTTGATCCTGGCCCTTGCCTCGACGTTTTTCGGCACGCTGATCGGTATCGTCCTCGCAGTCATGGGGATTTCAGAGAACCGGCCGCTGAAACTCCTTGCCCGAGTCTACACCGATATCTTCCGCGGGCTTCCTGCTATTGTCACGATCCTGATCATTGGCCAAGGCTTCGCGCGGTTGGGCCGAGATCTGTTCGGTCCATCGCCTTATCCGCTGGGCATTCTGGCGCTCAGCCTGATCGCCGGCGCCTATATCGGGGAGATTTTCCGCGCCGGCATTCAGAGCGTCGAGCGTGGTCAGATCGACGCCACGCGCACTCTCGGCATGACATATGGCCAAGGCATGCGCCTGGTGGTGATCCCGCAAGGCATCCGCCGCGTCCTGCCTGCACTGGTCAACCAGTTCATCGGCAACGTCAAAGACTCCAGCTTGGTCTATTTTCTTGGTCTGCTCGCCTCCGAACGCGAATTGTTCCGCGTCGGCCAGGACCAGGCCGTGCTGACCGGCAACTTGTCGCCGCTGTTGCTGGCCGGCGTGTTCTATCTCGTGATCACGGTGCCGCTGACCCATCTCGTCAATTACATCGACGCGCGCATGCGCGTCGGCAAACGTATCACCGCTGTGCAAAGTGGCCTCAAGGAAGTCGCCGAGCTTGCCGAAGCGGTCGTGCCGGGCACAGAGACGTTGCCTGCAGCAGCGCCCACACGCTTCAAGGGTGGCGGTATTGAGGTCAAGAATATCGACATGGCCTATGGTGTCGTCCAGGTCCTCCATGACGTCAGTCTGAAAGTGGAGCCGGGGACCGTCACCTGCCTCATCGGTCCGTCGGGCTCGGGCAAGTCGACCTTGCTGCGTTGCCTCAACCGCCTCGTAGAGTGTCGAGCCGGTGACATTCTGCTCGATGGCGAAAGCATCTACAAACAGACCCCTGACCAACTCCGGCGGCGCGTCGGCATGGTTTTCCAGCAGTTCAATCTGTTCCCCGACCGCAGCGCGCTCGCCAACATCACCTTGGCGCTTCGCAAAGTTAAACGCATGTCGCGCGAGGAGGCTGAGGGCGCGGCCTTGGCGAGGCTGAATGAAGTCGGACTGCTGGAGCGTAAGGACCATCGGCCGGCCAATCTCTCGGGCGGGCAACAGCAGCGGGTGGCCATCGCGCGCGCCCTGGCCCTCGAACCCGAGATTATGCTGTTCGACGAAGTCACCAGCGCGCTCGATCCGGAATTGGTCAAAGGCGTCCTGAACTTGATGGCCGATCTTGGTCGGGGCGGGATGACGATGGTGGTCGTTACACACGAGATGAACTTCGCTCGCAAGGTCGCGAACCAGGTCGTATTTATGGACGAGGGGCGGATTGTCGAGGCAGGTCGACCAGAGGACCTATTCGATAACCCGCAAAGCCCGCGTCTTCGGCGCTTTTTGTCCGAGGTGCTGTGATTGCAATGGTGTGCGCAACGGGGGCTGTTGCGGTGTTCGCCCTTGCGGACGGGCTTAACTGCCGCTAGGTCGCCGGCACAACGCGCGCATGGGCGCTAGGTTTGCCGAGTGACTCAAAGATCACCCAAAAACGCAACTATCATAGAGGTCGCTCGCCGGGCCGGGGTGAGTTCCGCCACGGCCGGGCGTGTTCTTGGTGACTACGGCTACAGCAGCCCCGAGGTTCAGGAGAAGGTGCGCGCCGCAGCAGTTGAGCTGGGCTACCGCCCCAATCGCCTTGCCAAAGGTCTGATCACCGGTAAAACGCAGACTATCGGCGTAGTGGTTGGCGACATCGAAAGCCCATTCTACGCCAGCGTGCTGCGCGGAATAGGGGATGTCGCGCGCCGTGGCGGCTTCGGGGTTATCGTTACGAACAGTGATGAAAATGCCGAACTCGAGCAAGAGGCGGTGCAACTGCTGCTGGAAAAGCAGGTCGACGGTTTAATTGTCTCATCGACCTTCGTGGACGAGCCGGATCACCTTCGTGAAGCAGTCGCGGCTCGCTGTCCCGTCGTGCAGTTCGACCGCATGGTGGCGGGCCTGGAAACCGATTCAGTCGTGGTCGACAACGTTTCTGTAACGCATAGCAGCATCGCGGCGATGATAGCGGCCGGACACAGCCGCATCGGAATATTGGCGGAACTCGGGCCGGGCCAACGCGACGATGTTGGCTCGTTTGTGGCAAACGTTGATCTCTCCAGCGCTGATCTTCGCTACCATCATCCAAGCTGGCAGAGGCTATTGGGTTATCTCGAAGCCCATCGCGCCGCGGGCATTACGCCGGATCCGCAATTGATCCGTCGCGTGGCGCTCTATTCTAGCGAGGCAGCCCGCAAGGAGGCGCTCGATCTGCTGACAATGCGCAATGCACCGTCCGCTCTGTTTACGGCCGATGGTGTGATGTCGACAGGGGTTCTGGAGGCCATTTCCGCATTGAAGCTTGCGATTCCAGGAGACGTTTCGCTGCTCTGCTTCGACGATCTCGACTGGATGCAGTTCGTGGCCCAGGGTATCACAGCCATCGCGCAGCCGGCACATTTGATTGGAGCGGCGGCAGCGGAGCTTCTCTTGAAGAGGCTGGCGGAGGCCACGTTACCTTTCGAGCACCGTGTCCTTGCGGCCCGCTTGGTGGAGCGCAATTCAATTGCGGTTTATCTCACCCGCGAGCCCGTCTGATCCGGCCGCAACGGTCTATAGCTGAGGCTGAATTGCAGCCCCTCTCTATATCGAGGTCGATGCCATACAGGGATATTGACCTGCCGTATGTTTCTTCGCTTGCCTACACGCCATCGGCCATCTGCGGCTCGGCTCGGCTGAATGACAGCCCACCACGGAACGCTGGATTTCAAAGAGCAATGTGTTCGGCGTGGTTCGGCCGACTATGTCCAGGATCACGGTTTTGATCCGCTATTGCGTGCAACAGTCCTAGCATGCTGCCGGGCGCAGGCCCCTTCAGGAATTTGAGTAGTCCTGAAACGCTGGTTCGCGCCGCCTCATCCAATAGGAGTATGCTCGCCGATGGCCCAAAGGAGATCTCGTGCAACCAGGGCCATTTGCATGCTCCAAGATGCGTTCTGCTCGGGCGCCAACAACAAGGATGGGGCTACAAGATGCCGTACCCATTCAGGTTTTCCCTTCCCCGAGAATGTGTCGAAGAAAGGTGTTTCGGGACGCCTGGCTCAGCTTCTTAAAGGCATTCTAGTGGATCGAGAGCTATCCGCCGACTCCGCCCGTCGGAGAAAGGGATGATAGACTGTGCCGCGTTCGTCTTGGATGCGATGGGAATACGGCATGTACACAACCATCAATACCCTCGTGCGAACGATCAACGGCGGACAGCAGGTCTCGTGATACAGCAGATGGTTCGTCTACAGGACGAGAGGACGTTTTGGGGCCGATATCGACGACCATGATCTCCGGCGACACGCCGAAGCGCACCGGCAGCCATGATACGCCCAAACCCCCGGATACGATCATGTGCCTCCCACCCTCGACGACATGCCCATAAGCGAAGCGCTGTCCGTAGGCTGAATTGATGATGGGGGGGCCAACGAATGGCAAGCGCACCTGTCCGCCATGTGTATGGCCGCATAACGTCAGGCTGACACGGTCAGGGACAGTAATGAAGATGTCCGGTTCATGCGCAAGGAGCAATATCGGATTGCCGTCGTTGGGTATTCCGGCCATTGTTCCAGGCAGATCGTCGACGCCCTTGTACACGCCGCGAGAAAACTGCATGGCCCACTGGTCGCCAAGACCCGCGAGCCAGAATGCTGGGCCATCCTGCTGACGGATAAGCGTGGCGGTGTTCTCGAGGACCGGAATGCCATTGTCGACGAGGGCTGCGCGGACACTATCGACACCGTGCCACCAGTCGTGGTTGCCGAGAATGGCGTGGCAGCCGAGTGGCGCCGAAAGTTTCGAAAGAGAATTCCCCCAAACAGTGTCGGGCACGATCCCAGTGGCATAGCGTGGCAGCACGCCCATCACGTAGTCGCCAAGGAGAAGGATGATGTCGGGCTGCAGGCTATTCGAAACACCAACGATCTCGTCGATCCTGGAAACCGGCATCCAAGGCTCGCAGGCATGGATGTCAGCGACCACGACGATGCGCAGGGGCTTGGCAGTGGTCGGCCAGCGCGGCGGAAGGAGCTTGTAGTGCGTGACACTCAGTCGAAACCGAGGCTCAATCGCGATGGCATAACTCGCCAGACCGAATGCCGCGAGCGACACGGCGCCAAAGAGCTTCAGGAATGAGCGCCGCGACGTCAGCACTTGTGTTTTCCAGCAGAACTAGGTTGGTACTAGAGATCGCTGCGTATTCAGCTGCGGCAGCCTGGACCACATCAACCGCGTGAGAGGCCTCGCTGGTCAATAGTTTCCCAAATTGGCGTCACCTGCAAGCATTGGTCTTTATTGCGCAGGGAAGGGAGCTCGGGCTAGGACCAGTCAACTGCTCCGAATTGCCACTGATCTCGGGCGGATGGTGCAGTTCCATTCCGGATGAATGCGTCGCCTTAGATGGCGAGCGCCTCCATCTCGACATCGTTCATTTGATCCCGTTTTTCGTCGGCCGCGGAATCGACCGCGCGCCCGCTTCGGGTCCGCTTGGTTGTCGTGACTGCGATCAGCTCGACCAGGGCCACGCGATTGAGGAGGCGCCGTCCGCGCCAGCTTTGCGTGATGCGGCAGAACAGGGGTGTTCGATGTTGCGCCATGTCGATGTGCCCGTCGGATGGTGATGCAATGTGGAGCGCAAGGCCTGTCTCGCGAGTGAGTTGTTGCAGTTCGACCTTCCACAACCGGCTATGGTCATCCAGCTTCGAGCCGACCGCTTCCCGCCTTTGACCTATCGCCTCGACAAGATTGCGGCGCTCTCGAGTTGAAGCCGGAGGGCGAACTTTCGTCGGCTGCAAACCGGCTTCTTACCGCTCTCGCAGTGTTTCCTGCTTGTATCGCATCATTGGCGAGAGAAAGTAGCTGATGATGCTGCGCATGCCAGTCTGGGATGTTCATTCGGACCCGAAGCTTGGTAACTCCAGTCTCCTCGGTTCGGTCCGAATGGACAACCTGCGCAAAGCTCACAACTAGAGCGGTTCCATCCCGATGGCATCGGGATGGAACCCCATCTCTTTTGCTTGAGCAGATCATCGCCGAAAACCGGGCTCCCGCCTTTGGTACGCTGACTTCAGTTCGGCACCATGGCTTTGAAGTGCTGTTCATCCAGTCCTTATTTGGCCATGGCAGCCCCGCGTAGTCCTTCAGGTCACATAGAACGAGGCTGCGCTGAGCGACAGATGTGGGGAAAGGCTGGCGAACTGTATTTGAGATGCGCCGCCGGCCCCGTCACTGTCGAAAGAGAGCGCCCCGGTTGCACTGTCGTAGATGATGTGATCGGAGCTGTCATGCGCGGCTGCACCAATAAAGAAAGCTTTGGATGGAAGCCCTCCCGGCTGAAGCCCGGCAAAAACGGTATCGCTGAGATGGAACGTATCCTGGGAGCGCTTGAAGTCGGTGATCTTGTCGACATTACCGGCTCCAAGAGCAGTATTGAACGAGAAGGCATCGTGGCCTCCGTAGCCGGTCAAGACGTCGGCGCCGAGGCCGCCGTTAATGACATTGTTGCCGGCATTGCCCTGGATGGTCTGGGCGAACTCGTTGCCGGCGAGGGTCATTGCTTTCGTGCCTGACGCGTTATTGGTAGCGAGGAGCTCGATCTCCGAGCCGGCGGAAAGCGCATAGCTCACCGAGGCGAGCACACTGTCGTTGCCGCCGCCCACCGCCTCAACCACCTTCTCGTTGGCATTATCGACATAATAGGTGTCGTTGCCGCCATAGCCAATCATCGTGTGGCCGCTGGTTCCGTGTAATACATCGGCGTCGCTGGTGCCGTACAAGGTGCCATCGCTGGTGCTGACGGAAGAAGGAACCGTCCCGGTGCCAGACACGGGCTCGGTCCCGGTCGAGCCAGTGATTGGGGGAGTGACGTTAGCACCCGTCACCGTGTCACCGCTGCCTGCCTTCTGGTAAAGCTGAATCTGATCGACTTGCATCTGCATCGACGAAGGAGTCGAACCATCCAGAGCCGTATGCCATCCGGTCACGTTCGAATTCGCGACCCCATTGTTCATGATCAATTCCATCGGTTCATCCGGGATCGGCGTCTGTGCGCTGGTCACTTGCGCCATCTGATGCCCGTCGAGATACCAGGTGATCGATTGACCGGGCACCCAGTTGATGCCGTACGTGTGGAAGCCGGCCGTGAGGTCGGTCCCCGTATCAATGCTGTTTCCTACCCACCCTGACGGCGAGTGGAGGTGCCAGGAGAACATCTGGTCCGCCGGCCCCGAACCGGTAAATCCGCCCTCCTGCATGTCGATCTCGAAATTGTCGCCGCTGCTGCCGGCGCCATGGCCGGGCAACAGCCAAAGGGCCGGCCATGCGCCATCGCCGCTTGGCGCCTTCATGCTGATCTGAAGGTAGCCGCCATTGAATTCGAAGTTGCCGTAGCTGCTGACCGCGCCGGACGTGACCGGGTATGTCTGTGTGGTCCCCTGATTTATGCCGCTGATGGGCTGCTTGATCGCCGTGAGATCCAAGGCCCCGTTGCTCACGGAGACTTGGCTCGGCACATCGTAGTCGGCATAATATTGCGAGCCTGCGTTGCTTCCTCCTGATCCATTACTATTCCATGGCCAGCCATTGGCGGCATTGCTGGTGATGTAGGTATGCCAGTCGCTGTCGAGCGCCGTACCGGAGAAGTTTTCCTCGAAGACGAGATCGCTAGAGGCAAAGCCTGCGGGGGCGGAAAGAGTCATTCAGTGATCCTCTTTGGTGTTGAAAACAGGGAATTCCACTGCCGCGCATCGCCAAGGCGCGCGGCAGATCGCATGCTCGCAGTTGGGCACTGCGAACGGAGTTTCAAAATAGCGGAGATTTGGAAGTCCTCGCCCAGACATTATTGTCGAGCAAGCTGAACGTTGAACTCGCCATCCGAAGACGAATTTTGTCGAGGGTGCTGCCGCGCACGCAAGCTGTTCGGCGGTTCCAGCCGCAGCCAAATTGAAGTCGAGCGCAGCTCTTCCGGCACCGCCGAGCTGTTTAGTAAAAACACGGTGTATCCTTGGTTACTTGTGTTTTTTTGTTGTAATTACGCCTGCGCCCTAAGTAAAACGCAGGCATTTCCGCTCGTTTGACTTATCCCGCCTACCGTCTTATACTATCGAGAAGTGATTAATCAGAGGACGATGTATCGAGCTAACACGAGCTTACTGCCATTTGCGGCGAGAATGAGGCTCAGTGAGAACTTATTAACACATTCTAATGTAGGACGTGTGTCGAACGGCCGCACCGAAGCGCCCTTCCGGACGTCCTACCAAAACCGTGTCCGTCGGCTGAAATGTTGCGCCGGTTTGAGCGCATGTGTTCGCGGGGTCGTTCGCATGTGAGGTCGTCGACAAGGATGGCCGGGATGTCTTCCGAGTTGCGTGGCGGACGAGCCGTCGAACCTATGGCTGGCGCTGCCGCTCCGAAGTTCGACGGTGCCGTTTGCGCGGCCGATGCAGTCTCTACACGTATTGCTGAGGGATCTCGCCAGCGCCACGGCGGCGATGTCCCACATGATCCGCCTTCAATGATCGAAGGTGAGAGCTGGCCCTGCTATCGAGTGCAGGCCCTACAGCGCCGACAGGCCGTTCAATCGAAACGCCAGCGTGCCTGCATGTAACGCGCCGAACCTGCAACCGCATCCAGGGGAAGTGCGATCGCTTAAGCGGCTTGTTGAAGTGGCTGATACTTGACCCCTATGGCGCGGCGCGTTCTCGCCGCGTGGCGCCTGCCGCGAGTCTGAACCGCGCAGCCAGTGGCCAAAGCTCCACCTGGGGCACAGTCGATTAGCGTGCTCTTTTGCTGCATGGTCGTCTATGCAGGTTGACCGTCGTTCAGAACGTAAAGCCGACAATGCGGCATCGCTTGTCCCTGATCGGCGAAAATTTCTGCCAGTCAGCCTCGCTGTGGAACGAGAGGAGTTGGATTCCCATGAGCTACCTCAGATGGGCCGCGTGCCTTACGGGACCTCCCCGGAAGCTTCGCCGCCGGCGGCTTGACGCCATCGAGAGTGTCGTTACATTTGTAATGGCTAGGTTTTGCTTATCCCGTTGCGCCACTGAGATGCGCGGTTCGCATGTAGCGTGTAGCCCGAGGCAACGGAGGAACTCTGAGCGACCTCAAGACCGGTGCGGCTGCCTAACATTCGTCCATTCCCGAAATGTGAAATGCGATCGACAGGACGACTTAGGATCCCCTTCTGGACCTGGCCTTGTGGCCATGCAGCGACCTCGATCGCTGGTCGATGTCAAGCCAAAAGAAACTATTAGTAACACCGAAATATTTGAAGAGGCAACTTAATCTGGCTCGACCACAAAAGATGGCAGAGATGATGTCAAGTAATGACCTCTATACCGGAATAGATTATGCCGCTGCTAATCCGACTTGGCATGACGAAGATGGCGGTGTTAAGGCCGCGAACATCGCCAAGATCGTGCGCGCCAACAACATCAGTTGCCAGAAAATCGTCGATACAGGTTGTGGGACGGGAGGCGTTCTGGATGCTCTTCTTCGGCATGATATCTTCCGTGATTCAACAGCCATCGGCTACGATATCGCTCCCTACGCTATAAATTTGGCCAAACACCGAGAAAAAAACAACCTCAAATTTCACTGCGGCGACTTCTTTCAGACCGGCGAGAATTGCGATCTTCTTTTGTGCATCGATGTTTTCGAGCACGTTGATGATTATATTGGCTTCCTTCGAAGACTAAGAGGACGATCAAGATACTATGCGTTCCATATTCCACTTGACATGAATGTCGTCGGACTTCTACGTGGTCAGCATCTTAAGCAACGCAAGGAGGTTGGTCACCTGCATTACTTTGATCAGGCAACGGCGCTAGCGACTCTGCGCGACACAGATTTTAAAATTATTGACGCACAGTACACTAGGACCGCGGAAGATATTCTGCAGATCCATCCCGAATGGAGAACCACTACAGCCATCCTCGGTAATGCCGCCCGAGGCATTGTCCGGACTATGGCCGGAGAGGACCTGTCGGTGCGCTTACTCGGCGGCGCCTCGCTGATCGTCCTCACGAGCTGAGGTGGTGTTCGTGCGCGTCGAGCGCGAACCGACCTTTGTGTGCTGGAGGCTCACGAAGGTGAAAGTTGCGGTGCCCGGGAAGTGTCAAAACGCTGTCACCCGCAGGGCTGGGCAAATCTCCCATATTTTTAACGTCGATCTCCGTCCAGCGAGAAGCTTCGAAACCTGATTCCGAGCTGCTTGAGCTGCCCTACCCCGGGAACCTCTGCCGCCGGGTGCACGAGCCCCAGGATGGAGTCGGATCGGAAGGGTAGGGGGACGTGCAGGGCCTCTCCTGCCCGGAGCATGCAACTGACAAGTTGCGAGGGCACCGGGACGGCACGCAGTGTTCTGCCTTGTGACGCGGCGATCTCGTTCATGAGCCGTCGGAACGGCACCGGTTCGGGGTTGGCCAGCCCTACCGGTTCCGGCAGGGGCATGTCCGACTCGGCAATACGCACCATGGCGGCTGCCATGTCTGCCTCATGCACGGTGAACTGATGGGAGCGCGCCCCGATGAGAGGTGTAACCGGCAGTTTGGTGAGTTTGCGCAGCGCGCCGGCCATCCCGGCCCAACCGGGGCCGTAAACCAGTCCGAGGCGGGTGGAGACGCCTCCCAGACTGCTGGCTGTGCGCTCACACGCCAGCTTGGCCTGGCCGTACAACTGTCGGGTTCCCTTGTAAGCGGACATCGAGGAGATGAAAATGACCCGGCGAACCCCTGCGTCGGCGGCATTGCGGAGGAGGTGCTGCGAGCCGGACACATTGACACCCCATACATCGCCGGCACTGATGAGGCTCAGGTCCCATGCACTATGTATGAGCACATCTAGGTCGCTGAACGCGGCCCCCGACGGCGGGCGCTTAATCTCATATGGGCGCCATTCGGCGACGCCGGCCATTGCGGCGGCAGATGCGGAGGTCGCCCGGTTCGGGCGGGCGAACGCGATGACCTCATGCCCTTGCTGGGCGAAGGTAGCACGCAGGATGGACCCGACATACCCAGTCGCTCCGGTGATGCCGACCCGCATTGATGCTCACCCCGTCAGTTCCATCGCCTCGCAGGCGATGCGATGAGAATTGGCCATCACAGTCAGCGTAAAGGTAGTCGCCGGAACATTTGGGAAAACCGAACCGTCGATAATATGAATCCGGTCCCAACGCGCCAGCCGCCCGACGCGGTCCGTCGTCGCACTCCGGGCGTCCCGCTCACTAGCGTGGGGAAAGCTGCCGCCAAAGTGGTAGCTCTTGGCCCCACCCGACCACAGCATTTGCGACGTGACCGGCCACAAATCAAGGTAAGGTGCTGCCCTATAGATGCGCTTTATTACGTCAGGCAGCGTCGGAGGCACGTCTTTGCCCCTGACCCTGGTCTCGCTGAACCCCTCGGAAGTAAGGGTAATCCGGGGTAGCTCATCAGGAGCTGCGGGCACCTGGGCTGTGATCCGTATCTTGGGTGACGCCCAGGATGGCAAATAGCCGAGGCCTACCGTCAATCGGCTCAGCAGCCGATCTGTCGCGAAGGCGGCGGCGGGATGTTGGAGGAAGCCGGGCAGCGCATCGTAGTATGCGTGGTTGAACGGGTAAAAGTGAACCTGTGAGACGTCGAAGCCTTCGTCGTCCCGGCCGATGACCATGTTGAACTGGTTGAGTGTGAACTCGCGCCTTGTACGTGGGTCGGGAGTCGGCTTCACGGACATCATTGGAAGAACGAACTGAGCCGATTCCGAAAGATGGACCGGCTGGTCCGATCCGAGCGAGCCCAGGATCAGCCGAGTGGTGCCGATAGCTCCGCAACCCACGAAGACCCGGTCGGCCGCGAATCGCTGGATCCGGCCGCTGGATAGCTCCCGAGCCTCCACGACTGCCGTGTCGGCCTCCTGGCCGACTCGAACCGCGAGCAGCCCGCTGTGGTAGTCAATCCTCCCGCTGCGCCTGAAGCGGTCGAAGCTGTGCGAGGCCGAGTAGATCAGCGACCGCGGGCACCCAGTCATGCACAGGCCGCAGGGCTGGCATTCGGGCGCCGAGAAGGCGAGCCGCGCGCGCCCTATGGTTATTCCGGTGGAGCGTACACGATCGCGGTGCCGGTCGTAGTTGGCCAGCACCATCTGCGTCCGCGGTGCCAGCGGCGGAAGCGGGTGCGGAGATCCGATGAGCGGAAACCACTCATCGAGATCGTCGGACTCTCCGGCGAACGGAATGTGACCAAGGATCGTCCGATAGTGCTCTTCCATATCCGAGAAACCGAACGGCCACCTCTTGAATGTGGCAGCGCTGAAGGGCATGATCTGGGCCCCCCAGACGTTGCTGAACCCTCCGTAGGCGCATGAGATCACAGCAGAGTTGACTCTACCCTGGGAGTGGACTCCGTCGAGTTGGCCCTTGTTGACAAACGGAAAATCGGATCCGTAGCTTCTCTTTTCAGGGAGCGAATCCGACTGTACGCGCTTGGGTTGCAATCCGATCCGGCGGACGTCCTCCTCATCCCAGTCGCCGACACGCAGCTTGGACAGCCTGGAGATTACCTCTTGCGTCTGGACGTCCAGCACGGTGCCCGGATCGAACACAGTTATCTTCTCGTCAGACTTCCCGGACAGCGCCAACACGGCGGCGGCTGCAGCCGGACCCGAACCAATGATTATCGAAGAAGGCATTCACTTCTCTCGCCCATTGGCTCGCGCGGCTGTGTTAAATACCTGCCTGGTGGCCTGTCGGCGCTGCCGGCGCAATCGCCGCGCCCGCTCGACATGACCGGCGGCGTGGCCTGCCGCGGCCAGACCTATGCCAATGATTATGGCCGAGGACCGGACCAGCCCGTGGGGGTCACCCTTGGCGGCTTGCCAAATCCCTCGCGGTACGCCCTTGGTCAGCGCGTACCAGACGAAGCGGGTTTCCGCACCCAGAGTTGCGGCGTCGCCCATCTGGGCAAGAGCCTCGATCTTCCCCTTGTTGACGAAGAAGCAGCGGCGCCAGAAGTACTTCCAACTCGGCCGTGAGACGGGTACAAAGTGGCGGACGGTCGCTGCCGGTTCGTAGATGACAGCCTCACTACCCTTGATCTGCGCCACGCGGTGGCACATGTCCATGTCGTCGTGATTGTCGGAGTGGAACCCTCCCACCTGCTCAAGGAGGGTTCGCCGCACCGACATGTTGGCACCTATAAGATGAGCCAAGGGGCCTCGGCTTGTCGGAAGACCGTCATAAGCGCATCCGAACACCCAGTCGAACTGCACGGGAAACCAGGCCGGGCGGCTAGACTCGAAAACCGGTAGGGGGCGCCCGCCGACGGCGCCGATGCGCTCATCCTGGTACGGGTCTGTGAGAATCCCGAGCCAGTCCTTGTCGGCCGCTGCATCGTCATCCAAGAACGCCAGAATGTCTCCCGCAGCTGTCTCGGCTGCCGTGTTTCGGGCCGACCCCAGGTGCCCGTCGTACTTGTTCTGGATCACCCGTATCGGAGGGGTGGATGCGGCGAAGCCAGCCCAGTACGCGGCACAACGGTGAAACAGGATTTCATTGTGGTCGATGCATACGATGATCTCGCAGGGTTGCAAGGTCTGCTCCTGAACCGAGGCCACCGACTGAAGCATCAGCTCCCATCTGTCCTCGGTGTAGGCACAGATAATCACCGAGATCGTGGGGGGGCGCGGGACCTGCCGGCGTTCGCTGGTGACGCCATGCTCGGTCTGCCCGGTTTTCGATCCAGGCTGACCGGTTGTGGCAACGCCAACGTCATTACCGCGGCGGGCGAAACCGATACTTAGGTTCCGGACGTGGCCCCGCTGGCCAACGCCAATCGGCGTACAGGATTGCGCAAGCATCAGAATACGCATCTAGGAATTCTCCCGACTTGAGCTGCCAATGTCTGCCCCAAGCTCTTCGATAGACGATGCGATAAAGCCAGACTTCCACGCGCCGGATTCGGCTTACCCGGAAGCCGGCTCTCAGCATAAAGAAACCACGAGGGCCGAGGTTTGCGCCACAGAGGCTCGAGGCGGCCGCCGACGCCAAGCACGCGCGGGTCGGCGTAGGGCATCAGCAACTCGTCCAGCCAGCGCTCATCGGCGATCGCATCGTCATCGAGAAACGCCACGACCGGCGCGGGCGCCAATCCGGCTCCCGTCGTGCGACCGCCGCACAGTCCACGCACGTTGGTATCAGGTGTGACGACGACACCCTCGATCTCGCGCCGGGCGCGCTCCAAGAGCGCCTCATCGTTGTCGACGACGAGGACGATCTCGCGGGCCGGGCAGGTCTGGCGGCGCACCGACGCGATGGCCGCGTTCAAATCGTCCCAGCGATCGAGTGTGTTGGCGCAGATCACGACGGAGGCTTCGGTCATGGCAACTGCCGGCTGGTTTCTGAGGCCGGGCTGGTTTCGCGTGTCTGCGTCGCCCGAGCCGTGGCGGCTTTGAGGATGTTCCAGAGCGGACCTCCGTCGTTGTGAATATCGAACTTGTCATATTCGTCGACGGGATAGCGTCCGCTGTCCTGCCGCGACACCAGCCGCCACACCATCCAACCGGCGCAGTTGCGCTCGCGCGTCAGCGTGTCGAGCCACATCGCGTAAGCCTGGGCAAAGTTCTGATTGGAGCGGGCATAGCCGAACTCCTCCAGAAGCACCGGCTTGCCGGCGCGAACTGCCAACCGGCAGAACTCGGTGATCAAGCTGTCGAACTGCTGGACGGTGAGCTTGTAGTAGAGCGGGTAGCCGTGCCAGGTCCCGAAATCGAGAGTCGGGATCGTCAGATCCGATAGCTTCGACTCGACGTTAGCGTGCCCTGAGGTGACGAGATGGTTGGGATCGAGCGACTTCACGTAAGCCGTCATTTCGGTGGTCCAAGCCAATCGTAAGGCCTCCGGCTGCGCATTGCCTTCGTTCATTAGCTCCCAGGCCATGATGGTCGGATCATCCCGGTAGGCGAGCCCGGTGAGCGGGTTGACTCGCTGCACGACGTGGCTGACCCAGGTCCTGTAGTCGCGCTTCGTGCGCGGATCCTGGAAGAAAAACTCCGACTTCTCGTTGCTGAGGTCGGTGTCGTACTGGCTCTGCACGCCTGGGGCGTCCCGGCTCCCATACCAGGCCCGCATCTGCTGGGCGCCGCCTGTGAAGGCCCAGAAATCCAGGACGGCGATGATCAGCCTCAGGCGTCGCTTGCCGGCCTCGGCGATGAGGAAATCAACCTTCTGCATGCCGTCGGCGCCGTCATTGATCGCCATCCTGTTTTGGCTCGGGTCCCAGTAGAGCAGGTACGTGCCCTTGACCGAGAGATTGCTGGCTTCGCCTTCAAGCCGCCAATCCCAGATCGTAGGCTTGCTTCCGTCTAGCGACCCGATCACCGGCTGGAGGAAGGTGCGGACCACATTGGCGCCCATCGCCACCGCGTCATCGAGAACGCGGGTGACCTCATCCGGCGACCCGTAGGTCAGATAGTGGTTGTTTACGCCGGTCACGAAGAACGGCTTGCCGTCCAAGGTGAAGTTCGTTCCGGAAGTCTTGATAAAGGACGTTGCCGACGGGTCATCCGCGGCGCTCACGACTGCCGGAACGGACAGCAACGCGCACACCAGCACCCGCAGTCCGGCGTTGCGCAGCCTATTTCTCACTCGTTGCCAGCCAACAATCACCCGGCCATGTGGCTCTCGCCGGGCGCCGAGTGCAACAGCCCCGAAGGATTACCTCCTCTGACCTCGCACAGCCCGGGCGTCGTTCGGGCATAGTGGTGCTTGGCCGATTCCGGTCGCTCGAGTATGGACCCGTGCTGTCAGACATCGCTCCCAACCAAGAGTTCGGCTCCTCTTATTGGCGAGTCCCCGCGGTAGTAATAGGTGGGAAATATTCTCGCGCTGTGACACGCGCCATCGCTTTCCATCTACCTCCCTGGCCCGCGGGCCCGCGGCGGAGTCTTGGTAAGGCGGATCGCCGCAGGCGGTTCTCGTCAAGCTGTGAGTCGGCGTCCTTTTGAAATCCGCGGTCAGAACAACAATGCGCATTTGCCTGAGTCTCGATCCATCGCGGCTACTTCGGTGGCACCTCTGGCTGGCAGAAGCGCTTGCTGAAGTGCCCGGCAACGAGGTCTCCTGCGCTTTGGCGGCCGGTCGCCGCCCGCTGCCGTTGACCTGCCGTCTGCTGCTCGAACTCGAACGACTGGTCTATGGCTTTCGCGGGAACGGCGCCACTGACTCCGTCGAGGTGGCGCTGCGGTCCCTGCCGCCGCCTCCGTCCGACCAAGTGGACGTGGTGATCGATTTGAGCGGAGAGGAGACGCGCCCGGCGGGGCTGCGGGTGCTGACGCCGCTCTTCAACGGCGTACCCGGCGAGATCGGCGTTATGGCGGCCGTGGCGAATGATCAGGACCTTCTCGTCGACCTGCACGACACGGCGCGCCCGTTGCGGCCGTGGATGGCCCGTCCGGCCAGTGTAGACCGTGGAGTGTTCTCAGCGAGTCTCGACAGCGTCCTCTCCTGCGCTGTGCTGCTGATCCTCAAAGCCTTGCGCGAGCAAACCGGTTCAGCTGCGTCCGGTGTCCCCGGTTCACGGACGGCCGTGCCTTCACTTGGCGCATCCTTGGCCCTTGCAAGGGCGACCGGCACGGTGGCATCGAAAGCGATCAGGTTTTTGGACGTCCTGGCAAGAGGCGGCAGGATGTGGGGGGTTGGCTGGCGCTTCGATGAATCGGCGAGCCTGCTCGACAAAGGCGAAGCAACCTTCTCGGTGCTCACCGGAAGCACCGACAGCTACCTTGCCGACCCGTTCCCGTTCCGGCGCCAGGGGCAGGATTTCATTTTTGTCGAACAGTACCTCTACTCGAAGAACCGGGGGTGCATTGCGGTCGTGACACTGAACCGGGACGGGAGAGCCAGCGCATCCCGGATCGTCGTGGAGGAACCGCATCACCTCTCGTACCCGTTCGTGTTCGAGCAGGATGGGCAGATCTGGATGATCCCCGAATCGGGGGCGGCCAGAAATGTCATTCTCTATAGGGCAGTGGAATTCCCTTACCGGTGGACGCGGGAGGCCTGCCTCATGGAAGGCATTGAGGGCTACGATACCACGCCGCTCTGGCATGCGGGCGGCTTTTGGTTTTTCGTCAGCCCAAGGCGGTGGAGGTCTACGTCTTGGGATGTCCTCAGCCTCTACCGTGCCGAGAGCCTGACCGGGTCTTGGACGCCCCATGCCGCCAACCCGGTCCTGATCGATGCCAGGCTCAGCCGCCCCGCAGGCGCCGTCATCCGACACGGCGGACGCACGCTACGCCCGGTCCAAGACTGCGCGCGCGGCTATGGCAGCGCGGTGACGTTCTGCCAGATCGATGCGCTCGGGGCGTCGGAGTTTGCCCAGAGCCCGGTCGGTCGCATTTGGTCCGGAGCGTTGGGGTGTCACACCTACAACCGCCGGTCTGGCTTGGAGGTGATCGACCTGTTCGGGCATATCCGGGGTTTGCGAGAGGTCACGACCTCCTATCGTTTGCTGGTACCCGACGCGCCGGTCTCGGGACCGCGTGGGCAGTCCCTCTCTTGGGCGGTCTCGTCCGGGTCAGCCACCCGTAGCCAGGTGGTCGAGCGCAAGGTACCCCGCCTGAGAAGGGCCGGGCGCGCCCGACCCTTCTCGGGCACAGAATAAGCTCGGAAATCACGGCCGAGTGAAGGAGCGAGCCCACCTGCACATTGCAGCTTCTGGCCAGTGGCAATGTCAGCGTTGTCTGGACGTTCATTTCTTCGCGCCGACGACCTTCGCTGCCTTCTGCACGGCTCGCTCAGTAGAAATTGTCGCTTGTGAGCTAGTGCCGGCCGCGGGTCGATGGATGTCCTCGCTGGCGTTGAAGGTGGCCCCAGAGGTCTAAACGGGTTTGGCAATGCTGCCAACACAGCTGCTGAAGATGATCGGTGCCGCTGCCGCACTATCCGCGCAGGTGGTATGGGCTGGAAAATACCTGAAGGGATACCCCAAAAGAGCTAATCATCTATTGTCTTTTCCTAACCATCCATCGTCCTTCCATTTCAGATCTTCATCAGTAATGCTCGCATACAAACTAAGATTAGGGGCTTCAGATTAGGGGGCTTCAACCGATCTTCTTTCATCTCATCTTCATTTCTTCATTCCACTATGGCCGGGAGCCCGCATATGATTGGATCAAGCACATCCGTGGATGTGGCGGTCATTGGAGCTGGCCCGCACGGCTTGTCGCTGGCCGCGCATTTGCGCGCGCGCGATGTGGAGCACCGGACGTATCACCCGGCCCATCATCTCGCCCGATACCTATCGGCAGTCCTGGCGCGCTTTCAGCCCGCCCCCTGGGTTCCATCGTACGACCTTAAAGCGCTGCCATGAACGCCCGTCTTTCCAGCATTGTCGCCCCCATCGGTGCCGCATCGCCGCCTGACTCGATCAATTTCGCGCTGCGGCGATCGTTGATTCTGCCTCGAGTCAGCTTTGTCGTCCCGACGCTCAATGAAGCCGAGAACCTCCCTTGGCTTCTGCCGCGCATCCCCAACTGGGCGCATGAGATCATTATCGTGGATGGCCGTTCCACCGACGACACGGTTGCGGTCGCGCGCCGCCTGCGCGAGGACGTGAAGGTTGTCATGGAGCCCCGCCGGGGCAAGGGCGCTGCACTGCAAGCGGGATTCCTGGCCGCCACAGGCGACATCATCGTCATGCTGGACGCCGACGGCTCCATGGTCCCGGAGGAGGCGATCGTGTTTGTCAGTGCGCTGATGGCCGGCGCGGATCTCGTTAAGGGTTCACGATTTATCCAGGGCGCCGGCACCGGTGACATGTCGCTGTTCCGGATGTTCGGCAACACGGGCCTGACCCTGTTCGTGCGGCTGCTCTATGGCGGTTGGTTCTCCGATCTATGCTACGGATACATAGCCTTCTGGACCAAGCACGTCGCCACGCTGAACTGCGATTGCGACGGGTTCGAGATCGAGACCCTCATCAACGTGCGAGCTTTGAAGAACCACCTCAATATCGTTGAGGTGGCAAGTTTCGAGGCTCGGCGCATCAGCGGTGTGAGCCACCTGCGCCCCATCCCGGACGGCTGGCGCGTCCTCAAAACCATCCTGCGCGAGAGGCTGCACCAACAGCACAGGCGGAGCGCCACAGCCTATGATGACGGTGGACAACCCCGATGCGAATCCTGATGGTTGCCGCTCGCTGCTACCCCTTCATGGGCGGCATCGAAACTCACATCCAGGAGGTCGGCCCTCGCTTGGCTGCGCGTGGCCACGCGGTTGACGTGCTCACTACCGATCCTTCGGGGGAGCTGCCGGTTGAGGAGGCGGTGCCCGGCATGCGCGTGCAGCGCGTGCCGGCCTGGCCGAGGGAGCTGGACCTCTACGTGGCGCCCCGCATTTATACCGCCATCCGGCGCGGGGTTTGGGATCTGATCCATTTCCAAGGTTACAACAGTTTCGTGGCGCCGATCGGGCTGCTGGCGGCCGTCCGCGGGGACCTTCCGTTCATCCTGACCTTCCACAGCGGCGGGCATTCCTCCCGGCTGCGCAACGCCATGCGCGGCACGCAGCACGCGCTGCTCCGGCCGCTAGTGGCCCGGGCCGCGCGGCTGATTGGCGTCTCCGAATTCGAAGCCAGCTTCTTCAGCGCGAGGATGGGCGTGCCGCGGGAACGGTTTGTGGTCATCCCGAACGGTGCCGCGATGCCGGTTGCGAGCCCCAGCGTCAAGGTCGATCCGCACCTGATCGTCTCGGGCGGCAGGTTGGAGCGTTACAAGGGCCATCACCGGGCGATTGCGGCCTTGCCCGAACTCATCCGCCGGGTACCGGATGCCCGACTGCACATCGTCGGAAGAGGCCCGTACGAGGGAGAATTACGACGCCTCGTCGCGACGCTCGGCCTCGAAAAGCGGGTCACCATTGCGGGAATCCCCGGATCCGAGCGGCAGAAAATGGCAGACCTCCTGGCGAGCGCCGCGCTCTTCATACTGTTCAGCGAATACGAAGCCCATCCGGTCGCCGTGATGGAAGCCCTTTCACTTCGCCGTCCGGTCCTCGTCAGCGACACGTCCGGTCTGCGGGAGCTGGCCACCAATGGCCTGTGCCGGGCGATCCCGTGCAACGCCGGTCCGGGAGAGCTGGCCGCCGCCATGGCCGAGGAACTCGAGTCCCGTCGCGAGGTCCCGGATTTGGCGCTGCCCGACTGGGATGCTTGCGCGCACGCGCTTAGCGACGTCTATTATGACGTCCTCGGCAACCGATCCACTGTCCCCTTGCCCCCCGGTGGCCTGACATCCTGGTCTCCTGCGAGGAGAGTATGATGCTGATGTTGCCAGCTCATTTCACCGCAGGAACCAGGATCAACCCGCTCCAGGTCGGGATCCGATTCGTCTCGGCCGTTGTCGGTCCCGACCTTCGCGACGGCAGCGCCGATGCCCCATCGCAACGCGCCAGTTCCGGATGGATCGCGGCTCTATGCCTAACGATCGCCGCGGCTCTTCTCCTGGTCGTGGCCGGGCACGCAGCCGGGCGCCGGGACTATGACGTGGCGGCGCCGCTCTTCTGGTCCGGTATCGTTCTCCTGGTCGCTCCGATCAGCCTTCGCATCGCCTGGCCGACAACAGCCAGGGGTGAGCGCCTGGTGCTCCTGTTCCTGCTTGCCGAAGCCCTGTTCTACTGCAAGGTAGTCTATTCCCCGACAAGCTTCAGCGGTTACGACGAGGTTTTGCACTGGATCGCGGCCGAGGATCTCATCACGGCCCGGCGGCTGTTCCTGTCCAACCCGCTTTTTCCTATCGGGTCAAGCTACCCCGGCCTGGAAATCCTGACGACCGCGATCGTCGATTTGACGGGACTGCCCTTGTTTGTGGCGGGAGCGCTCTTGTTGGTCATCCTTAAGGGCACGTTCATCGGTGCACTGTTTCTGTTCCTTGAAAGCATCGCCGGATCGCCGCGTATCTCGGCCGTCGCCTGTCTGGCCTATATGGGTTGCTCAACCTTCTTCCTGTTCGACTCGATGTTCTCTTACGAGAGCCTCGGCATGGTGCTGTGCCTGCTGACTTTCGCGGTTGAAGCAGCGTCCAAGGATCTCGTCGGGCAACCGAGGCTGAAGTCGCTCGGGTTGATTGCATTGCTGTTGGCAAGCCTCGCGGTCACGCATCACCTCTCGGCCGCCTTCGCCGCCATCTATTTCGGAGCGCTAGCGGCCCTCGAGGCTTTGCGCCGGCAAGACTCCCTTCGGATCAAGACCAGCATTGCCGTGGGTCTCGCCGCCATCCTCGCCATAGCCCTGCCGATCCTGTGGGTGCAGGCCCGTGACGTCCCTCTCACAGGCTATCTCGGTCCGGTGATCGAGTCCGGCTTCGACACATTGCTCGGGAAGATCCGAGGCGCGCCCACCCCGCCGTCGGAGCACCTCGGAGCGCCGGACAAGGCCCTCTACATGCGGCTCACCACTTTGCTGGCGCTCCTGCTGGTGGCGCTCGGACTGGCAACGGGATTCTTTCGGTCGCTGGCCCTGGCAGCGCCGAGCGGTGCGCGATCCGGTTGGCGTCCCATCCACGGCATTCTCAAACGCCGCTGGCGCGACAGCCGCCTCGTGCTGCTCAGCTTGCTGGCCTTCGGCCTCCCAGTCTCGGTGGCCTTCCGACTGACCGTCGCCGGCTGGGAAATCGGCAACCGCATGGGAACGTTCGTGTTCATCGGCGTTGGACTGGTCGTCGCGGTGAGCATCGTCCATTTCTGGCAGGGTCGCGCGCCACGCGGGTGGCGCCGCATCGCGCCTGCCGTTGCCTTGGTGATCATGGTCCTAGGCGGCGTGACGAGTTCTTCGATTAATCCGATCCATGGGCGCTACAGGGTGGGTGCAGATCAGGAATCGATCGAGCCGATGGGGATCGAAACGGCACTCTGGGCCAGGGAATGGCTCGGTGCCGGCAACCGGTTCACCACCGACCGTATCAACCGTCTTCTGCTTGCGGGTTACGGCCGGCAGGACGTCAGAGTCACCATCATCAAAGGGATCGATCCCGCGCGCATATTCGATGCCGAGACATTGGGGCCCGACGAGTTTTGGGCGTTGGCGCGAAGCGACATCGATTTCCTGCTCATTGATCTTCGCCTGACCACGGCTCCGCCGGTGCTCGGCTTTTACTTTCAGCCGTGGCAAGCCCAGCAGGGAACTCCGCTCTCGGGCGCAGCGCTGCTCAAGTTCAATGACGTCAAGGGCGTCACCCGCATCTACGACAACGGCTGGATCGTCATCTACGATGTGAGAGGATTGCATGAGAATTGGTAGCAAGTGGGACCTTCTGGCCGCGTGCCTGTGGGCGGGGGCCGCAGTGGCTGCCGTTTCGGTTAGCGACAGCTTGCTCCTGCGTACTGCCCTGGGCGCGCCCATGGTGTTTTTCGTCTCGGGCCACGTGGTGCTGCGGGCCATGGGTGTCAGGACCACCTCCGCCTTGCAACACCTGGTCTACGCGGTCGGAGCAAGCCTCGCCGCCGGCATTGCCGGGGGCTTTGCCCTGAACGCCGCAGGCTTCCTTACACCGCTCGGGTGGGCGCTTTGGTTCTGGGCCGTGACGGCCGCCGCGGCGCTGCTGGCGGCCGGGCGCCGCGACACTCCCGATCTGCCAGCCTGGCCGGCACCAGCGCGGATCCGGTTCTGGCAGGGGGCCGCGCTCATGCTAGCGCTGCTTGTGGCGACCGGAGCCTACGCGGTTGCTGTCCGGGACGAAGCGGCCTACCGGGAATTCAAATACACCGCGTTCTGGTTGTTGCCGTCGGCCAGTGGCGAGTCCGGCCAGATCACCGTCGGCATCAGGAGCGCCGAGACCCAACCTCAACGATTCGACCTGGAAATCACCCTTGATGGGCAGCCGTTCGCCATCTTCCGATCGCTCACCATCGCGCCGGGCGACACCTGGACACGGAAAATCCCGGTGCCCGTCTTGGGAACTCGCCAGACGGCCGAGGCGCGGCTCTATCGACCGGAAGACAACCGGCTCTATCGCAGCGTTTCGACGATGGTGCCGCGCATCTAGAACGAGGCTGGACCATGCGCATCCTGCTGCTATCACAGTTCTATCCTCCGGTGATCGGGGGAGAGGAGCGGCACGTCCGCAATCTCGGCGCGGCGCTGGCGCAGCGGGGCCATCATGTCAGCGTCGGGACTTTGATGCATCCTGGATCGCCTGAAACCGAGCTGGACGGCGCGGTCCGCGTGCACCGCCTGCAGGGAACGCTCCAGCGCCTGTCGGGCCTTCACACCGATCCCGAGCGGCGCCATGCACCGCCCTTTCCAGATCCCGAATTGGTGCTTGCCCTGAGGCGGCTGGTCGCTCGGGAGGAGCCGGACATAGTCCACGCCCATAACTGGATCTACGCGTCCTTCCTGCTGCTCAAAGGTTGGAGTAGGGCGCGCCTCGTGGTTACGCTCCACGATTACGGCCTTGTCTGCGCCAAGAAGAACTTCATGCATTTGGGCGCCCGTCTCTGCAGTGGCCCAGCGCCGGCCAAGTGCCTGCCCTGCGCCGCAGGACATTACGGGGCGGTGAAGGCAGTCGCGACCACTTTGGGCAACTGGGCGTCGAGTTTTGCCGCTCGGCGCGCGGTGGACCGTTTCATCGCGGTGAGCCACGCGGTGGCGCGCCACACCGGACTGACCGAAGGCCGCGCCCCCTACGAGATCATCCCCAACTTTGTGCCCGATGATGTTGCGATGCTTGGCCCGGAACATCCCTGTCTGCGTGAACTACCCCGGGGTGAATTCATCCTGTTCGTCGGTGATATGATGCGCCTCAAGGGCATTGACGTTCTCCTGCAAGCCTATGCCGGCCTGGAACGGGCGCCGCAGCTGGTCCTGATCGGGCGCCGGGTCGCCGATACGCCAACAGAGTTTCCGCCGAGCGTTCGCGTCTTCAATGCATGGCCGCATTCCGCCATCATGCATGCGTGGCGGCGCTCACTGTTCGGGGTGCTGCCGTCGGTCGGGCCCGAAGCCTGCGCGACGGTCATCATGGAAGCGATGGCTTCCGGCAAGGCGGTCGTCGCAACCGGCGTGGGCGGCATGCCGGATCTCGTCGATCATGGCGAAACCGGGCTTCTCGTGCCGCCCGGTGATGCGCCCGTCCTTGCCCACGCAATGCAGACCCTTCTGCAGGACCGCGCCTTGCTCGCTCGCCTGGAGGCGACAAGCCTCGCCCGAGTCGGGCGCCTCAAGGCAGGAGCGGTCGTGACTCGGATCGAGCAGGTCTACCGGGACGTCGTGTGCCCAGCCGCTAGCAGGTCAGCCGTAGCGGCGCAGCAAGGTTCGGGGGAGCCATCATGCCAATAGGTCTCGTGGGGACAGCCATTATTCGCGTCCGGCGAGAGCTTCAAAAGAGCGCCGCGCTCGTTCTGAATTCCGGCGCTGTGGCGATCGGAACGATTGCAACGGCCGGTCTTGGGTTTGTCTATTGGTGGCTCGCGGCCCGGCTGTTTCCGCCGGAGGTGATCGGCAAGGCCTCCGCCCTCCTGTCCGTGATGGCGCTCGTCGGCCTGCTGGGCGAAGCCGGGCTCGGGACCCTGCTGATGGGTGAAATCGTACGGCATCCCGGCAAGGGGCGCGGCCTCGTGGCCGCTGCAGCATCCGTCGGGGTGGCGCTGGCGGTCGGCCTGGCCTTGTTGTTTGTCTTCGGGGAGGCGTACCTCAACAGCTCGACCGGGCCGATCGGCGGCTGGTTCGAGGGTGTTACGTTCGTCCTCGGCTGCTGCCTGACCGTACTCTGCGCGATGGTCGATCTGGCGCTCGTCGGCAACCTGCGCAGCACCGGCAGGATGATCCGGCAGGTACTGTTCTCCACGTTCAAGCTGATGCTGATCGCCGTCGCCGCTGCCGCTGGCTACACCTCCAATGCCGCGCTTCTTCTGAGCTGGGTGGCCAGCCTGGTGGCGTCCTGTATCGGCGTCGATCTCTTGACCCGGGGCGGTGCGCGTCGCCTCGTTGGGCCTCCCGATTTCCATCTGCTCCATACGCTCCGAAGCAAGGTCTTCGACCACTACGCGCTCGATGTCGCCTCGCAGGCACCAGTCGTCATCATGCCCTACCTTGTGCTGGTTCTCCTGTCGCCGATCACAAATGCCGCCCTCATGCCGTTGTGGATGCTGGTCTTCACGGCCTCGTTGATTCCAGCAGCCATGGCCACGATCCTGTTCCCTGTGATCAGAACAAGCCCGAAACAATCCAGACACGACATCCTTGTGTCGCTGTCGGCGTCATTGCTCTTCTCACTGGCCTGTGCCGTCTTCGTCTTTACCTATTCGCAGGAGATCCTTGCGGTCTTCAATCCGGTCTATCCTGAGATCGCCGGTTCGAGCCTACACTTCCTCGGCTTCAGCCTGTTGGGATCAACGCTCAAATTTCATGCCTGTACGCTGGCGCGGTTGGGCGACAGGATGCGCAAGGCATCTCGCTGGTTCGCGCTTGGCGGATTGCTGGAGCTGTGCTTCGTGGTCGCGGGGGCGAAGCTTGATGGACTTCAAGGCCTGGTCCTAGGCTGGACGCTCGCGGTCAGCATCGAGGGTGCATGTGCCGCCCTGATTTTGGCCTTCGCGATGAAACTGGATTCTGCGGCCGGCCCCGCGCACGACCGACCGACCGCGTCGCCGCTCCAGACTTGAGGAGACACCGATTATGGCGCTGGATTGTCGACTGCAATTGGATGGCCCGTGGGCCATCGCGATCGGACTCGTCGGCGTCGGGCACTTCGGCTGGCCGTGGATCAAAACGCACTTCCGCATCGGGGCGGGAGCGCTGCGGGTCCAACTGTTCTTCATTTTGAGTGGCTTCCTGATCACGCGCAACTTGCTGTTCAGACTGGAGCAGCCTGCGGGCGAAGTCATCCGCAAGTTCTTCCCTATAATTCGATCGGCGACCCGGACAAGGCACGCTACCTTTTGGGATTTCAAGCAGAACATTCTCTAGCAGCAGGACTGGCTAAAACCTTTGTTACATAGGCACACCCAATGACGACGGCGAATATTGCTCTGCAAATTTTCACCGATATGGACGCGGTGGAAGCTCAATGGAGAACATTAGAGCAGCATGCGGATTGTACCGTATTCCAATTGTTTGATTGGCAGATGGAATGGTATCACCACATCGGCTCCAAAGAGAGACTGATCCCGGTGATCGTGCTGGGTCTCGACGATACCGGCGTGGCGGTTTTTATTCTGCCATTGGCGATCGAACGCCATAGTCTGATCCGCCGGCTGGTCTGGTTTGGATCGGAATTGTGCGATTATAATTCGCCCATTCTGGCGACAAATTTTAGCGATCACGTGAAACCTGGGCGATTCGGCCGCCTGTGGAAAGACATAATTCGGGCGATTCAAGACTATCCTCGACTTCGTTTCGACACTGTTGAATTTTGCAATATGCCCAGTGTTGTCGGCTCTCAACCTAATCCCTTTCTCGAGTTGCCGGTCTTGCTGGCTAATTGCGCCGGACATGTCGCAACCCTCCCGGAAGCGAACTGGAATCGGTTTTATGTGTCAAAGTTTTCGAATTCGACGCTGCATACCCACCGGCGCAAGGCCAAAAACCTCGCCAAGCAAGGTGGCGGCGCGATTCGCTTTGTAGACGTGCAAGATCAGGCCGAGATCGAGTGCACCATTGCAAAGCTGATCGAACAAAAACGGAGCAGCTATGCCCGAATGGGTGTTCATGATATGTTCGAACGTCCGGGTTTTCGCGAATTTTATTTGGCGATTGTCGCCAATCCTCGGTTGCGCGAGGTCATCCATGTCACGCGGCTGGATGTGGATGGGATTCCGGTGGCGACGGGTCTGGGTCTCCGGTTCAATTCCAGTTATTCACTGGTGATGTCGAGTTATCTGGAGGAGTTTGCCAAATACAGTCCCGGGCGTCAGCATATTGAGGAAATGATGCAATATGCCATTGGCCGGAAGATTCAGAAATTCGATTTCACGATCGGCGACGA
This sequence comes from Mesorhizobium sp. M0145, assembly GCF_040322355.1. Lineage (NCBI taxonomy): Bacteria > Pseudomonadati > Pseudomonadota > Alphaproteobacteria > Hyphomicrobiales > Phyllobacteriaceae > Mesorhizobium > Mesorhizobium sp. M0145. Next base: position 18,627 of record NZ_JAMYTK010000023.1, on the reverse strand, counting down.
GCCTTATAAGCTTTCGTGGTCCGATATCAATTTGCTTCTGTTTTTCCATTTTGATAGCAGAACTTTGCTCGGTCGTATTGTCGTTGCGGTGCGAATGGCGATCTATTATATAGATACATGGTATGCCAAAACTCCGTTAGTAAAGCCGCCGCTGCGGCAGGTTTTTCGCAAGACAAGAAGATCCTTGCATCGCATGTTTCTCTGACTGGACGATTGTGAGATTGAACTCGGTGTTGGATATATCATAGCGCTTCGCGAAAAAGTATGGTATAATGCAATTTATCTGCGGGAGACGATGATGTATAGTGCAGATATTTGGATTGTAGGAGGCGCGTCTGGGGCGGCTCTATCGCCGCCGCGACGCTCGGGCGAGCCGAATTTCGATCGTCCTGATCCCTGTGCGGAGGATTTTTGCTGCGAGAAAATTGAGGAGAAGCACTTCAAGTTGCTTCGCGAGACTGGCGGGTCGATGGAGGGGATTGCGTCAAAGCTGTTTACCGAGCTGTGGATTGCGCGGTTTGGTCGCGTGATAAACAAGCGCGCTAGTTTGGTTTTGCAGCAAAAGACGGAGTCTTGAATTTTCTTCGACACCGTTTGGTGCCGTCATGATCGTGCTGTCAATGCAGTGGTGAGCGGAGGAGCGGGAATTGAATAATATTGATGTAGCGGTCCTCGGGGGTGGTACCGCCGGCTCGTTAGCCGCTGCGATGCTTGGCCGGATGGAGATTTCGACCGTCCTTGTTGATATCCATCAAGTCTATCCAGTGGAGTTTCGCTGCGAAAAACTCGATGACGATCAAGTCGACTTGCTCAAAAAAACCGGGCTGGCGGATGCCGTATTGGCGGCTGCGACACCGATGACTGAGATATCGGTGGCCCGTCACGGTTATGTCATCGGTAAAAAGCATGGGAAACACGGCGAGCCTTGCGAATATGGGATGGCTTATCAGGATTTGGTAAATGTTATTCGCCGCCAGATTCCAGATAGTGTCCAATTCATCTGCGCTAAAGTGACCAAAATAACGACGAGCTCCGACCTGCAGAAAGTTACCCTGTCAAATGGTGACACATGGTCGACCCGATTGATTGTGGTGGCGACCGGCTTAAACAATGTCGTCCGGGGTGCGATCACGCGATCCGAGATCAGTAAATGCCACTCGATCAGTGTTGGTTTTGATCTCACCTCTAGAGCTGGTTTCAAATTTCAAGCTTTAACGTATTTTGCGGAAAAGCCAGGGCCCATGGGTTATGTGAGCATGTTTCCGATTGGTTCAAGAATGCGCGCCAATGTGTTCGTCTACCATGGTGATATACGCCATCCGTGGTGTCAGGAAGTGCGCACATCGCCGTTATCTGCATTGTATGCGGTAATGCCCCGATTGAAGCGTCTCCTTGGTGATGCTGTCGTGTCAAGCGATATTCAGATTCGACCCGTTGATCTTTACGCCGCGCAGAATCACGAACAGCAACCCGGTCTGGTATTGGCTGGTGACAGTTTTGCTACCAGCGATCCGGCGGCGGGTACCGGTCTCAATAAAGTGCTAACCGACGTTGATCGGTTACGCCATCATATTCCGATATGGTTAGCCACACCCGGAATGGGGGTCGAGAAAATCCGGACATACTACAATGACCCCGTCAAAGTTGCCTGTGATGAATGGTCGCTTGCTGAAGCATCTTACAACCGATCACTGGCGTCCGATACAACGCTTTTATGGCGTATTCGTCGGATGGGCAGGATTGGTCTCGACATGATGGGAATCTCGATCCCACAACTTCGCTTGGCGGCAAGCGCAGTTCGTTGGGGAGCAGGCTGAACTTGGCGGTATCGACAGCGTTGTTGGCAGCAACGAGCTCATTAACGCCCCATGGCCGAACAGCACAGCCTGCTTTCGAGGCCAATCCCCGTACACGCGCGTGACAGCTCACGATAGCTATATTCCTTCAGGTGGAATCCATATGCAACTTTGTCAAAGTATACCGAATGTCGTGAGGACCCGTGACCGCGTGTGTAGTGATGCAGTAGTAGGCACCGCCAGGTACAAGAACACGGTATAGCTGCGAAAGCTGCCTTACTGCGTCGTCGGGGTGGAGGTGCTCCATCAACCGATCACTAAACACAAAATCAAGACTATTATCGGCGAAAGGTAGATGGATACCATCGATCTTGGCAAATTGAAAATTGGCAGGCTTCTCCCAGGTGGCGGTAACGCGTCAGTTACGTCGATTGCATCTGATGAGCAATTATTGCACATGCGAAGGCTAAGCTTACAATAACGTTCCCCAATTCGCCGAAACCCGCGCCTTTCTGGACAAAAAAGCTTGCTGTACACTTTAGCATGGAGGCTGAGCCGAGCGTCTTGATCTGAATTCAGCAGCTGAGTAGCCAGTGCGCAAATTTCGCTCGGGCGTACGCGCGTCGTGACAAAGTTCCGAGATCTTTGACCAATCCCCTTGATTGGCACCTGCATCCCGTTCGATGTCATCTCACTGCAACCTTTGTCAGTGATCCGAACTCCTGAGCGGAGGCGGACATGCAAGCGGAGGCGGACATGCTCGATCATGAATCGGTTCAAGCTGTCGGCGACGGCGAGTGGTCGGTTCGCGCTTCCCACTTGGTGCCGACGAGTTCATCCACGCAGACCAGCCATGCAGACCAATGTCCTTGCCGGGCGTCAATTCGGACCGATCCTCTCCTCCCTCACCACGCGGGCAGGCTCGACATCGTTGGGATTGCACGCTGCCGGCAAGCTCTCGCAGCTCGGCGACACGGTTGTGACCGACGAACCGGCCGGCTCTCTTGGCTCGCTTTCGCCTATGATGATGTTGACGAGGTCGCCTGGCTGTAACAGGGTCATCCCAACGGTCTCGATGCTGACCGGCCCGGCAGCCGATTGCCGCACGATTTGATAAGTTGCGCTGTTTGCGTCCTTTGCAAACTGGGCGCGGGTCACCGGCAACGTGTACAGGACGCCTTCGCTGGCGTTCAACTCGCGCTGATTGGCCGCGATCTGACTCTCCATGGTCTCGATCTCGACCTCCAGATCGATCCTGAGGTCGGCCCTGGTCCGCAACACCTCAGATTCCAGCGAAGCGAGGCGCTGCTTGGCGGCCGCGTACTGGTTGAGGGCGTCCTGCCGGCGCTGTTCCGCGTCGGACAATTCGCCCTGGACTTGATCCATCACGGTCATGCTGACAACTTTGCGGTCCACGAGCGTGCGCATGCTGTTGACGCGCTCCTGGCGCAGCTTGATGAGTTCGTTGAGCGACTCCATGCGCCCATACGCGACAACGTCCTGCTTGGCCGCGTCCAGCGCACGCAGGGTCGCGCGCTCACGATCCTTGCGGGCCGTGGCGACGGCCTTGCGCCGGTCGCTCTGCTCGTTGACGAGTTTGGCAGCTTCGGTCGCGCCGGCCAGCTCCAGCAACTGGCGCGGGATTGTGGGTCTCGTACCGTCGCGCTCGGCCTTCAGCACGGCCGCGCGCGCGAGCAACTTCAACATGGCGTCGATTGCCCCGCTCCGCTTCTGGATCTCGCGTACGGCTTCGATCTTCTGCCACGGCTCGCCCTCGGCCCGGTCCAGTCCGCCTGCTAGCGCGATCGCGTGCAGGACGGTCATGCCGGCCGCGTACTTGAACGAGCCTGGATTCTTGACCGGCCCCAGCACGTAGATGGGCGGGCGTTCCAGCGGAAGGACGTTGACCAGTCCCTCGCGGCCCAGCAGTTGATTGAAGGTTTCCACCAGGTCGGCCTGTACCTGTTGCGTAGACCTGTTGGCGACCGGAATGGAGCCAAGCAAGGGCACAGAAATCGTGCCGTCCTCTTGGATAATATATTCGCCGCTCAGTTCCGGACGCTGCAGGATGCCGCGCAAGGCCGAGGGCGCGCGCCCCCACTTGTCTTCCTCGACCTCGACGCGCTCGTAGAACGCGACCTTGAGGCGATCGCCGACGCCAAACAGGTATCCGGTTGGCACGCTTGGTGCCTTGCTGCGGGTTTTGGGGGGTTCGGCATTGGTTTCGACACTCCGTTCGACTGACGCCACGCCCGCCGCATTTGGTCCTGACGCGATCGCACGGGAGGGTTCGGCCATGGCTTGAACCGGTTGTTCTTGCCAGCCATTGATGACAGCAGATACCTTCTGCATCACGGCTCCCGCGGCTCCGGAGACATCCTCGGCCTTCTGCATCACGGCTCCGGAAACATCGTCGGCCGTCTCCATCATGGCCCCGGAGACATCCTCGACCCTCTGCACAACGGTTGCGGAGACTTCCTCAACCTTCTGCGCCGCGGCTGCGGAGGCAGCCTCGACGTTTTGTACCACGGCTGCGGAGGCAGCCTCGACGTTTTGTACCACGGCTGCGGAGGCAGCCTCGACCTTCTGCGCCATGGCTGCGGAGGCCGCCTCGACGTTTTGTATCACGGCTGCGGAGGCATCTTCGACCTTCTGTCTCACGGGCTGCATCACGGGTCGGGAGACTTCCTTGACCTGTGCCACGGCTCTGGAAACAATCTCTAGTGCCCCTAAGTTTTTGGCCGCGGCCCCGCCCAAGGCGGCGACCCCGGAGAGCCCGAAGACAAGCAGGATGGCCTTCAATCCCCTGCGCTGGGCCGCCTGTGACGAGGGAGCGACGGGCTCGCAATTGAATTCTGTATTAACGGCCATGGCGTGTGGCTTTCTCTTTCGATGGTGGCCATCCCGCCCGATGCGTCCGATCCGGTCGAGCAGGGCTCGACCGGATCGTGACCCTTCACCGCCGGCAGCACAACTGTCCCTTTGTGGGCACTCCATTCGGATAAAGGAGAATCTGGGGCAAACTCGTCCAACCGGATTGCTGCGCTCCAGGAGAGCTTCCTCGATTGTGACAGGACAAACGCGATCGAACGAAACGGGGGGCCGGAAACTTGGTTTGCCGACGTGCGTCTGTGTGGCTCCGACATGCATTGGCAGGATAGCTGGGCCGTTTCCCACTATGTTGTCCGGGCCCAGAAGAACGACGCGACGAAGCCGTCAGTCTTGGCAATCCTGTCGGGTAATCATAGCGAAACTGGCCGCATCGCGTTTCTTTCGTCGGCTCTCACGTCTGGCTAGAATTCCGGCCCCGACAAGCAAGATCCCTTGCAGCGTTACCCGGCCGCGGCAGGCATTGCCTCAGCTGCTGAAGCTCGGCGTGTGCGTGTGCTCAGATCAGCGTGCCCGCGTCAGTGTCGGCTTCACCCGGCCCTGCGCGACATCCCCGAGTGGTCGATTGCCGCGGGGCGGCTCGCCTGAGCCCGCCGCTCGCCGCATAAACCGCGACGCTCTCCCGCCAGATCGGGGGCACCACCACGCCCACCGGAAAACAAGCCCTGGCAATCCTCACGGCCGCGCAGTCCTTTGCTACGATGGCCGCCTCCCTGAGCTGCTGAAACCAAGAGCTCGTGCCCTTGACCAAAAGCCCCAGGTTGAAGAATTCGGATACGCCTCGATGATGCTGCCCTACGCCTAAAGATGGTATTTGGGTGTAAGGGTTTCCGAGCGTAACATTAAGAACACAAGAAACTGTGCGGCTGGCGCTTTGGAGCATCCCAATCGAGATGTGTATCCCAATCGCGCCGAGCGAGAGCGATGATGACAAGAAAATCTTTCATAACGGTGCTTGTCGAGCCGAGCGAGTTGCTTCGAGAAGCGCTTAGTCGAACCCTGAATGCGGCAAATTTTCGTATTCTTTTCTCCGCGGCGACTGTTCACGATCTTCTGCAGAAGCCGCTACCCCAGCACCGTTCCATCTTGCTCATCATAGATGTCGGCGATACTGACGCGGATGCTGAGTTCGCACAAATTGCAGACTTTAAGGCGATCTACCCGACCAGCCATGTCGTTGCGCTAGCCGATCACTGTCGAACGACCAATATAATCTCAGCTTTTCGTGCCGGGGCTAACGGGTATCTGACAAAGGTCGCTGCTTACGACACGTTCATTAAAGCTCTCGAATTGGTTACGCTAGGGCAAATCGTGTTGCCTACGGAAACTTCGATGGTAATTGAAGATATCAGACAAGGGTTGAGAAATGATGCTGTAGCTGCTGAGTTACCGAGCGCTGCAGTTAAAGTGGAGATTGAAGGTGAAGAACTAGAGATTTTGTCAAATCGGGAGAAGTCCATTCTGCGTCGCTTGATCGGAGGGGAATCCAACAAAGTCATCGCGCGCGAGATTAATATCGCCGAGGCTACAGTGAAGGTACACGTCAAGGCCATCCTTCGAAAGATTCGGGTTCGCAACCGAACACAGGCCGCAGTTTGGGCAATGAAGCATGGTATGCTTACTCCAGCGTCTGGCGACGGCCCGACGGGGAACGACACGATAGAACCTCAGTCAGCTCACCATCCGCATGACCTGCCTGAAGCACAAAACGGATACCTCTTTCTCGATGATGATCGTCCAATATGACCTGCGATAGATCTTCGTTCGGGCTGGCGCATCCATGTGCCAGACTTCGTTGCCGATCAACAAGGCATAGGGCTCAAATCGTTCCCGGGCTGGGCGAAGGAGCGCCGTGGAGACCGCAGGCATCATGTGGACGGCGCCGATGTGACCACGACCCGGCCCTTTGTATTGGCGGCGGTCGTCTCAGATCCGGTTTCCTTACGCGTTGTCGCCTGTACTCAATAGCGTCGATTGCCGAATTAGATCGCCTCAAACGGCTCGAACTCACTGCGTGATTTGATAACAAATTGCAAAGCTCACGGATTTTATTGCCATTTTGAATCTGAGGAATTCATCAAAATGGGCGAAGCGAAGACTGTTTCTGGATTGTCATTCAGCGAAGTCCGGATCGGAACGGTTGAAGGCGGAGAATCCGGGGTGCTGGTGTGGAAACGCGACCAATTGGTGGCGGTCCTTACCCAAATCGACGAGGAAGCATATTCCACGAAAGGCAAATGGTTCCTCGAAACGGGATTCGGGCTGCTGAGCGGGCAGCACAAGAATTTCGATACGATCGAGGAGGCCATAGGATGGGTAGGAAGACACACCTTCCCCGAGCCTGCTTAGACAGCCGATTAGCCGCCGATTCCGCCCTTCGACTTTCACAATACATGTTTGATAGGGCGAATAGCCGAACATGGCCACAGGATTCACCCAAGGTGGGCAGTGTTATGCTTGGGCTCACTCTTCAGGCAGAGTTCCTTCTGAGAGAAGATCGTTGACCTTGCAGGCGACTTCCGTGCGGTTGGTCGCCTTTAGCTTCTTCATGATATTGCGGATGTGGACCTTCACCGTGCTTTCGCGCAAATTCAGTTCGTAGGCGATGATCTTGTTCGCCTTGCCGCGCCGGAGCGCTAGCGCAACCTCGGCCTGCCTAAGCGTGAAAATGCCCGCCAAAGGCTCCGTGTCGCGGCGGCCCGACTCTATCAGGTGCCGCATAGCAAGGACACTGCTCGCCGGCACGAAGATGCCTCCCGCTGCCGCGAGGTTGATTGCCTCGACACAGACATCGATTCCAACAGAGGTCGGAATGTAGCCGCGTGCACCGCATTCGAGAGCGGTCAGTATCTGGGCAAGGTCTTCTGTCTCGGCCAGGACGACCACAGGGACCGATTTGAACTCGGATGAAATGTGCCTGATCTCGTCAGCGAGGCCATAATCTGTAACCTTCCGACTGCCAAGGTTGAAGAGTATGGCTGCAAGGGGAGGGGCAGAGCTCTTTCCGACGCGCCATTCCTCGACGGAACGCCACGCGGTGACATCCATACCGAGTTCGTGGTCCACGAGAGCCGATGCGAGACACTCGCGGTCTAGTGCCCTTCCGTCCAGAATGAGGAGGCATTCCCTGCCTGTCTGCCCGCGGACGGTTTCCGTTCCACCGGACGGGACTCCGGATCGATTTGCCGAAGTGTAATTGTGCAGTCCTGCTGTGGAGCCCATATCAATACCCGTTCTTCCACACAAGCCGCCTTGCGCCGGCCGATATGGTTTCCGCATTCTCTGGCATTGAAAAACTTGGTATTGCGCCTTATGAAACCTCGAGGCTCGATTACTCCATTTGCGTCCTGTTTAGTTCCCGACCCAGCAGACACCCAACTTGGGTAAGTGTAGGGTTTATTTATAAGCAGTCTCTAACATAGGTTGCTTTTTTCATAATTTTCAGGGAACCGGCGCCAAGCCGGACCAAAAGGGCTGCAATCCGCCTGAAGACGCATGCACAGGACCACTTGGCCATCTCACCTAGCAGGCAGCCGAATGTTGATCGGCTGGTACCTGCGGCGATTCCCGCGGTAGACCAGAACTCCTGAAGGTGCCGGTGACATGGTTAGCGCACAGCGCTGATAGCCATGGCTCAACAATTTAGCTTGACCCACCCGTGGATCTGCCGCCAAAAGGGGCTCGGCGCATATTTCAGCAACACACCGGCCTCGGGGCGACAGGCCGAGTTGCCGCCCGTCATGATAATCTCTTCAAGAGAGATAGCCGCTACCTGAGATACTCGCTGTCGAATCCGGCTGTTTCGACCAGCTTCTTGCGATTGATCACCTCTACATGCCCTGACTTGAAAGAGACGAGATCGGCCTTGCGGAGCTCCCTTAACGTTCGGTTGACGTGAACCGTGGTCATGCCGAGTATGTCGGCCAGTTCATGCTGGGCAAGAGGACACTCATACCTTCCATGCGCCGACAGCCCAACCCTGGAGAGCCTCACCTCCAACTCTAGCAGGAAGTGGGCGGTACGCCTCATCGCGTTCCGCCGCCCGGTATTCATGAGATGTTCGGCAAGGATGGCGTTCAGGCGCGCCAGGGAGCAGGCGATCTTCTTCCCGATTCGGCCTTCCGACAGGATGGCCTCGACCAGTTCCTTACTGGAAATTTCATAAACAGCTAGTTCGGTTATGGACGCCAGCGACGCAAGACGGGGTCCGTCCAAGCCACGGAAACCGACGAAATCCCCCTTGAGGGGAGTGTCTATGATCTGCCGCTCTCCGTCCGGCAGTGCCTGATAAAGTATGCCCCAGCCCGATTTTACAATGAATATCTCACTGTTGTCGTCCTCCTGCCGGCATATCACCGAATGGGGTTTATAGATTTTTGCGGTAACACCGAGAAAATCGTTGTTCCCCCACTCGTCCTTCGACAACGTTCCCCCTATGGGATGCGAGCACATGAACTCCAATAGTGTCGGCATGAAGAATCGCGAACTTGCTTCTGGTTCCACACGACTTGCAATAGTTTCTCCCGAACAAATCGACAGAACGACCTCTTACCCTAGGGGCGGGGTTGCATACTGTCCTCGTCTGTTTGAATGAGGTAAACTGCAATTAATTTCAGCGGCGGTGAACTCTCCCGTGCAGCCGGACAACAGGCTCCGAAACGCTAATCACATTGCGGTCGCAACACTATGGCTTCGCTATGGAACGCAAAAGCTGACCCGCGATGCGGATGGCAATTACAGGTCAAGCAAAACGTCGCCTTGCGGGCGGCTGCAGCACGCCAGGACGTAGCCTGCCGATTTGTCGTCCAATGTCAGCCCGCCCAGGTCATCCATGACGACTTCGCCGGACAGCTTGGCGATCCGGCACGTACCGCAAATTCCCTGCTGGCAAGCGGTGGGGACGTAAACGCCACATTGGCGCGCAGCTTCCAGCAGGGTCTCTCCGGTCGCGCAGTGATGCGCAATGCCTGAGCGGGCGAAGCGGACCGAAGACGAAACCTTTGAATCCGATACCGAGCGTGAAACGTTGCCGCCTCCGAAGCTCTCCTCATGATACTGTGAAGCGGCGAGGCCGATTGCGTCGAGGCAGCCGCGCGCCGCCTTCATGTACGATTCCGGCCCACAGGCAAAAACCGTGCGGCCGTGGAGATCGGGAACCAAGGTCAGGAGCATCTCACTATTAATTCGCCCGGTTGGACCCCTCCATGCCGGGTCTTCGTGACTGCAAACGCAAGTCACTTGAACATTGGGAAAGCGAGCGGCAAGTGCGTCCAGTTCGAGCCGAAAGATGATGTCGTCCGGCGTTCTAGCACTGTGAATGAAGCGGATATCCTGGTCGGCTGCGCGGTCGGTAAGTGCGCGCAGCATTGACATGACGGGAGTTATCCCGCTGCCACCCGAAAGGAAGAGGGATTTTGCATGCGGCACATCGTCGAGATTGAACGAGCCGAGCGGCCCTTCGATCTCGATCCCATCACCCGGCTTCAAATTGTCATGGAGCCAATTCGAAACGAGCCCGCCCGGCGTCCGTTTCACGGTGATCTGCAGGTCGAGCGGCCGCGTCGGTGGTGACGAAACGGAGTAGGAGCGCGTCACAGCGGCCCCCTCGATCCTCAGGTGCACAAGAATATACTGGCCAGCGCTGAAGCAGAACATCCGATCTGAAGCGGGTGTGAGAACGAATGTTTTCACATCGTGCGTTTCGTCGATCACGCGCCGGCAGAGCACAAGCTGCAGCGCGCTCTGGGCCCACTGCCGATGACGCTTGGTCGGGACGAAGCCGGAAGACCCAAAGGCCGCGTGTGCATTCATCATTCAACTCGGGTTTGAAGTCGAGCCAAGATGCCATTTCAAAACCCGATGAACAGCCGCGCAATCCTGCCTTTATGATCGGCAATTTCGATTAAACTTCCAGGGACATTACGGCCACCTGGAGAGCTCGGATACCTTTGCGAATAATGGGTTCGTGTTTGCGGCGCGCAAGTATCGCGGTGTGGACTGGCTGGTGCAGCGTCGGCGCTCCCTCGACGAGGAACGATGGGAGCTCGGCAGTGAACCTGCGCGCATCGTCGCTACGCATATAGCAGGTGCCGCCCGTTCGCCGCAGCATGATCTCCGCCAGAGTTTCCGATCCCGTCGAAAGCCGACAGATCGCGAGCTCGGCCAGCAACTCTGCGTGCGTCTTTTCCAGCACGGCGGTATAGCCCGGCCGAATGTAGGTTTCAGGGTCGACGTCGGACAGCGTTCTGGCAGCTGTCGAAACCATCACATATTCCTCGACCATCAGATGTTCGTACGCGATCTCAGGCAGGTAGCGAGGCGCATAAAGCACGGCGATATCAAGATTTCCCATGCTTAGGTCGCTGACCATCTGGTTCGAATAATCCGACTCCACATGGATCGAGGATTTGGGAAGCGCCTGGCACAGTGTCTCGACCCATCCCGGCAGCACCGAGCGAGTCATGCCCACCTGTGCGGCGATGCGCAACGTGCCCTCGAAACGGTTGAACGCTCGCACATCGTGTCGAGCTTGCGACCAGGTCGACAGCAAGGATCTGGCATAGGCTTCGAACCGCCGTCCTGCGGCTGTCGGCTCAGCACCGGCACGCCCGCGCTGAAAGAGCTCGGACCCGATCGCGGTCTCCAAATTCTTGATCCGGGTGCTGATCGTCGACTGGGTCAACCCCAACCGATCCGCAGTGCGATTGAAATTTCGCGACTCGATGATGTCGAGAAAGGTTTCGATGTGATCTAGCTGCACGTGACCTCCGATCGAAAAAACCGATCATATTGCGCAGGATCATAAGCTTGATCAAACAATACTCAAGGCGGAAGCTGCACTCGGTGAAATCGGCCGGCAAATCGACCAGGCTGAAGCTGCGGAGCTGAGCAACGTGTTCATAGTCGACTGCGATTGTCACAATTACTGGTCAAGCGCGACCGTATTGGAGCCTTACCTTTCCGGCCTATGGAAGGACATGTTCGTTGAAGGCGAGAAGACAGGTCCCGTTGGCGCCTTCCCGCATGGCCATCGTCCCTGGTTTCATCCGCAGGACTTCTCCCGCAAGGACGTCCGTCCGAAAACGGAAGCCGACAACTATCTCATCATGAAAGAGAAGCACCTCGACAAGTACAAGGTCGATGTGGCGATCCTTACCGGCGATGAGCCGATCGAGGCTTCCACCCTGGCCAATCCCTATTATGCCAGCGCGCTCGTCAGCGCCTATAATGACTACCAGATCGACCAGTGGCTGCCGAAGGACGATCGCTTCATGGGCTCGATCATCATCGCGCCACAGGATCCGAAGCTTGCGGCCGCCGAGATACGCCGCATGGGCAATCACCCGCGCATGGTTCAGGTTCTTGCCTCGCAAGGCTCCGTCAAGCCCTATGGCGACCCGTTTTACCATCCGATCTATGAAGCTTGCGCCGAAGTGGGGCTGCCCTTTGCCATACATCTGGGCGGCCATGGCGGCGTGAATTCGACTGCAATTGCTCCGGCTCCAACGACGTTCTTCTGGGAGACGCATGCCATCCTGCACATGTCGGCGATTTCGCATGTCGCAAGCATGATTGCGCATGGCGTCTTCGAAAAATGGCCGGACCTCTACTTCGTGGTCATCGAGTGCGGCGTCGCCTGGGTGCCCTCGGTACTGTGGCGCCTGGACGCGGATTACAAAGCCTTACGCAAAGAGACGCCATGGCTGAAGATGCTGCCGTCCGAATATTGCCGGCGCAACATCCGCTTTTCCACGCAGCCGCTGGAGCAGCCCGCAAATATTCAGCATCTCTGGTCCACTCTCGAGGCAATGGACGGCGAAAATACGCTGATGTTTGCCTCTGACTATCCGCATTGGGATTACGACGATGCCAACACGCTGCAAATCCCTCCTGCCTGGAAGAGCAAGATCATGGGGCTGAACGCGCTGGAGGTCTACAAACGCATCCCCCGCGCGCAAACGGCGAATGCCGCCTGAGGAAGCAGACGATGCCCGAGAAGACATACATCTGCAGAGTCGACGAGATCGAAACCGGATCTCCCTTCATCGCCAAGATCCGCAGCCTTTCGGTCGGCGTTTTTCGCGTCGGAGATTCATTCCACGCGCTGCTGAATGTTTGTCCGCACCGCGGCGCTCCGCTTTGCGAGGGGCCGCAATGCGGAACAACTGCACCGGTCGAAGAGGCGCAATTCATCTATCACCGCCAAAACGAGATCGTGCGCTGCGCCTGGCATGGCTGGGAATTCGACATCAAATCAGGCGCGGCCCTGGTCGATCCGTCCGTTCGCGCGCGCACATTTCCAGTCACCGTCGAGGCGGGCAGCATCTATGTGACAGCCTGATCGAGGTGCGGATTTGAACAGTCAGAAGAAAGGGTGATCGCGGCTAACGAGCAGATTTCTTCACAGGGTGCGTGACGAACAATAACGCGGAAAATCCGCAATGGGAGAGTCAAATGTCAGAATCTGAATACAAGCTTGCTATCGCTCAAAGCCTGATTGGTCGCGGCAAGATTTCTCGTCGCGACTTCATTCATCTTGGGCTGGCCGCGGGGCTGAGCGTCGCAGCTGCGGACAAGCTCTTCGTCAGCACGGCACGGGCCGAACCGCTGCAGGGCGGCTTCGCCAAGCTCGGCATGGCACATGGCGCAACAACGGATTCGATCGATCCGGCCGGCTACCCGGATACGTTCACACAAACCGCGTTCTCGGGCTCGATGTCCAACAGCCTCACCGAGGTCGACGCGAAAGGCAACGTCCAACCGGACCTTGCCGAGAGCTTTGAATCATCGGACGGGGCCAAAACCTGGGTCTTCAAGCTGCGCAAGGGCGCAACCTTCCACAACGGCAAGAATGTCACGGCGGACGACGTCGTGGCTTCGCTGCGCTATCATATGGGCGACGAAACCAAATCGGCGGCGAAGCCGCTGCTTGAACCCGTAGCCAGCATCAAGGCGGACGGCCCGGAGACGGTTGTCTTCACGCTCAAGAGCGGCAATGCCGACTTCCCCTACATCATGAGTGACTACCATCTGGTCATCATGCCGGCCAAGGACGGCAAGGCGGATTGGGGATCGGGCGTTCGCACCGGTGCTTTCGTGCTCGAGAACTTCCAGCCCGGAGTTTCGGCCAAGCTCAAGCGCAATCCGAACTACTTCAAGAACGGCAAACCCTATCTCGACGAGGTGGAGTTCATCGCCATCACCGATCTCGCCGCTCGCATGGCCGCGTTATCGACAGGGGAGGTGGACTATATTGGCCGCGCCGACCTCAAGACCCTCGGCATGTTGAAACGCAATCCCAAGGTGGAGATCGTCGAGGTCACCGGCTATGGCCACTATACCTTGCCGATGAATGTCACGATGGCGCCGTTCGACAATCCGGACGTCCGAATGGCTTTGAAATGGGCGATCAACCGTCAGGAGATCGTCGACAAGATCTTTCTCGGCCATGCCACCGTGGCCAACGACAACCCGATCGCGCCGGCAATCAAATTCGCCACGAATCCGCAGCCGCAACACAGTTTCGATCCGGGGAAAGCCAAGCATTATCTGAAAAAGGCCGGGATGGAAAAACTGAAAGTGGACCTCTCGGTTGCGGATGCCGCTTTTGCAGGCGCTGTGGACGCGGCTGCGCTCATCCGCGAGACGGCCGCCCAGTGCGGCATCGACGTAAACGTGGTGCGCGAGGCCGAGGACGCCTATTGGGACAATGTCTGGCTCAAGAAACCTTGGTGCGCTTCTTATTGGAGCGGTCGCGCGACGGCCGACTGGATGTTCACGCAAGCCTTCGCTGCGGATTCCAGCTGGAACGAGTCGTTCTGGAAAAATCCCCGCTTCAACGAGTTGCTTGTCCAGGCGCGCGCCGAGACCGACGAGGCCAAGCGGGCGGCAATGTATGCCGAGATGCAGCAACTGACCCATGATGATGGCGGCAGCATCGTACTGGTCTTCAACAATTTCGTCAGCGCCAAATCCAATAAGCTCGCACATGGCGAAGTGGCGCCGAACTGGGAGAACGATGGACTGAAGATGGCCGAACGCTGGTGGATCGCCACTGCGTGAGAGTGCGGGCCGGACCCGCGATGGTTGCGAGGGTCCGGTTGGCCCCGGTGTGCCCTGCCGGATGTGGCAGGGCAGCGGCCGCAACGGGAAACGCGTGCAAATGAACCCCGTCGCAAGAACGGTTCTGCAGCGCCTTGGCCTCGGCCTGGTCACGCTGTTCATCGTGTCGATCATTATCTTCTCGGCGATCGCAATGCTGCCGGGCGACTTCGCCAAGGCGACGCTCGGGCAATCCGCGACACCCGAAACGGTCGCCGCCTTCCAGCGAGAAATTGGTGTCGACCGTCCGCCTGTCGAGCGCTACTTCGTCTGGGTCGGGCAAATGCTCCACGGTGATTTCGGCTCTTCGTTCGCGAGCCGCACCGGGTACCGGCGAACCGTGGCTGAGATAATCGCGCCACGCCTCTACAATACGATGTTCCTTGCATCGATGACCGCGCTGATAGCAGTTCCGCTGGCCCTGGGACTTGGCATCCTTGCTGCGCTCTACCGCAATGGCTGGTTCGACCGGCTGGTGAACGCAGTGACGCTGACAACCATTTCGTTCCCGGAGTTTTTCGTCGCCTACATGCTTGCCTACCTCGTCATCTCGCGCGACACGTTCATCGGATCCGAGTTCGCACAATCCCTGCCGCACTGGCTCGCAGTGTCACTGAACTGGATGCTCAACGCATTTCCCAAGTTCCCGACATTGTCGAATGTGAACGACCAGACGCCGTTCTGGGAGCATGTCTGGAGAGTAGCCTTGCCGGCGATTACGCTTACGCTCGTCATTGTTGCCCACATGATGAGAATGACACGAGCGGCGATCATCAACATGCTGGCAAGCCCCTATATCGACATGGCGCGTCTGAAGGGAATGTCGCCCATGGCCATTGTACTCAGGCATGCGTTGCCCAACGCATGGGCTCCGATCGTCACGGTGGTAGCGTTCAATCTCGCTTATCTCGTCGTCGGAGTGGTCGTGGTCGAGGTGGTGTTCGTCTATCCCGGCATTGGTCAGCTGATGGTTGATGCGGTCAAATCCAGGGATGTTCCGGTTGTCCAGGCCTGCGCCCTGATTTTCGCGGCGACCTACATCCTGCTCAATCTGACCGCCGACATCATTTCGATCGCCACCAATCCAAGGCTCTTGCATCCACGATGACCAGCTACGAACCCATCGCTCAGGTTCACAGGCTGAGGCGCTCGCGCGCCACCCGGGCCAAAACGGCGCTGAAGAAGGCACCCTTCAGTGCCTGGTTCGGCATCCTCGTCATCATCGGCTATGTCATCGTTGCGGTGTTCGCGCACTGGATCGCCCCATACGGCGAAACGCAGGTCTTCAGCGAAGCCTTCGCACCGTGGAGCCAGCAGTTCAAACTGGGAACCGACCAGCTCGGCCGCGATATGCTCACACGCTTGATTTACGGTGCGCGCAACACCATCGGTATCGCCGTCGCGACCACACTGCTGTCCTTCGCAGTCGGCGTCTCGCTAGGCCTTCTAGCCGCATTGTACAGAGGATGGCTCGACCAGATACTGTCGCGTGCGGTTGACGTGTTGATGTCGATCCCAAGCCTGATCTTCGCCCTGGTGCTGCTTTCGATATTCGGCTCGTCGATCACCAGCCTGATAATCATCATTGCGCTGCTCGATTCTACCCGTGTCTTTCGGCTCGCACGCGCCGTCGGGCTTAACGTGGCAGTGATGGAATATGTCGAAGTGGCGCGATTGCGCGGCGAAGGCCCGAAATGGATCATCGCCAAGGAAATCCTTCCCAACGTGATGCCGCCGCTGGTCGCGGAGTTCGGGTTGCGATTTTGCTTCGTATTCCTCACGATCGCGGCACTGTCCTTCCTGGGCGTCGGTATTCAGCCGCCGACCGCCGATTGGGGGTCGATGGTGCGCGAGAATGCGACCCTGATCACCTACGGCGATGTCACGCCGCTGCTGCCGGCCGGCGCGATTGCCCTCCTCACGGTATCCGTGAATTTCGTCGTCGACTGGTTCCTGCACGCAACAAGCGGGTTGCGGGATGAAAGGTAGCGGTCCGGCCTCGCGCGAAAAAGGCAAGGATCTACTGCAGATCCGCAATCTCCATGTGGAGGGCTTCTCGGACGAGCGATGGCATCCCATTGTCCGCGGAGTCGATCTGGCGCTGAAGCGGGGGGAGGTTCTTGGCCTGATCGGCGAGTCAGGCGCCGGCAAATCCACCATTGGCCTCGCCGCGATGGGTTACGCCAAGCCGGGCTGCCGTATTACACAGGGCTCGATCCTGTTCGACGGGCTCGATCTTCTGTCACTCAGCGAAACAGGGCGGCGTCGCCTCAGAGGCTCCCGTATTGCCTATGTCGCGCAAAGCGCCGCGGCCTCTTTCAATCCGGCCCACCGGCTCCTCGACCAGACTGTCGAAACTGTGGTGGCGCATGGGATTGCCAGCCGAGAGAAAGCGAACCGGAGTGCCGTCGATCTTTATCGGCGTCTTCAGCTTCCAGACCCGGAGACCATCGGCTTTCGCTATCCTCATCAGGTTTCCGGCGGACAGTTGCAACGGGCAATGACCGCGATGGCGATGGCCTGTCGTCCGGACCTCATCGTCTTCGACGAGCCAACGACGGCGCTCGATGTGACGACGCAGGTCGAAGTTCTCGCCTCCATTCGCAATATCGTGGAGGAATTCAACACGGCTGCAATCTATGTGACGCATGATCTGGCGGTGGTGGCGCAAATGGCGGACCGCATCATGGTTTTGCGCGATGGACTTACCGTGGAGGAGGCTGAAACACGCCAGATGCTCGCCTCGCCCAGCCAGGAATATACCAAAACGCTCTGGGCCGTGCGCAAGCTCGCCAAGCCCGAAGTTCCGGCCGATGAATATCTGCTTACGATAGACAACGTCACCGCGGCTTACGCGCGGAGCGTCAAGGTGCTCCAGGATGTCTCCATCAAAGTTCCACGTGGACGAACAGTGGCTGTGGTCGGCGAATCCGGTTCCGGGAAATCGACGCTCGCTCGCGTCGTTACCGGCCTGTTGCCGCCGGTTTCGGGGTCGATTTCCTTTGCCGGCCAGGCCCTTTCCAAGACCCTGGAGACCCGCCCAAAAGAGATTCTGCGTCGCATACAGATGATTTATCAAATGCCCGACAACGCGCTAAATCCGCGCCAGACGGTCGAAGAAGTCATAGCTCGGCCGCTTGAATTCTATCTTGGCCTCAAGGGAGCGCAGCGGGATCGGCGGATCGGCGAACTCATTCACATGGTCGAGATGAGCGAAACTTACCTGGACCGTCTGCCGGCCGAACTGTCAGGGGGCCAGAAGCAGCGCGTTTGCATCGCCCGAGCGTTGGCCGCCGATCCAGAACTCATCATCTGCGACGAAATCACATCCGCCCTCGACCAGATTGTGCAGGAGGAAATCCTGAAGCTCTTGATGCGGCTTCAGCGCGAGCTCGCCATGAGCTACATTTTCATCACCCATGACATTGCCACCGTGCGAGCGATCGCCGACGAAATTGTGGTCATGCACCAGGGGAAAGTCGTTGAGCAGGGATTGAAGAGCGAAATTCTCACGCCGCCGCATGCCCCCTATACCGAACGGCTTTTATCCTCGGTGCCAGAAATGGATCCGGACTGGCTCACAAGGCTGCTGGCCAGCCGGGGCTGAGGACGCATTGTTATTCAACGCGAATGAACGCAAGCTGCGGATCGGGCGGCATGACAGGTCCACCGAAACGCCCTCATTGAATCGGCCTGCTCGGTCTTCCGCCGTGCCGCCTTGACGCTGACGGATGCGCGACCAGCGGACTTCCGCTTCAGTTGTGTGCGTCAAGTTCTGCAAAATGGCGTGGCATTGCGGTGACGTCGGCGTGTCCGCCGCGCAGCCCCCGTGTTTAGCGGA
>NZ_JAMYTK010000022.1:0-95176 GCF_040322355.1 Mesorhizobium sp. M0145 | reverse complement strand
GAGCGATCTGCTCGGCCGGAGCGGATTCTGTTTGCTGCTGCTGATTGCGCCGCTTCTTGCGGGGTTGCTCGGACTCGGCTGGAGCGATCTGCTCGGCCGGAGCGGATTCTGTTTGCTGCTGCTGATTGCGCCGCTTCTTGCGGGGTTGCTCGGACTCGGCTGGAGCCGCCTGCTCGGCCGGACCGGATTCCGTTTGCTGCTGCTGGTCGCGCTTCTTCTTTCTGGGCTGCTCTGCCTGCTGGCTTTGCGCGCAGGCCTCCGCCGACTCGCCCTCGGCGCAACTCGATTGCACTGGGATGAGCGGCGCTGCGGTACGTTGCACGGGGCTGAATGCGGCATTGCCTTGCAGCGGGAACGCGCCTAGCGGCGCGGACGCCATCAACAGGCCAAGCGCCGTGCCTGCCAGAATCCGTGGTTGGCGTTTCATCATAAACACTCCTTGTGGCGTCCCATCCCTGCCCAAACTTTCAGCAACCATGTTTGGTTCCTGTTTGTAGGTTCTAGCTGTGGCACAGGGCGATTGACCGGCGTTTTGAAGGCGACTTCATGTCATTCGTATGGTCCTGGCGTATGTTCCGGCGTATGGTCACGGCGTATCGTTCGGACGAGGGTGCACGGTTGCCGTGCTTGACCTTGAAGCGTCCGAGGGCCACATGCCGACGATGGAAAAGCCGTTCTGGAAGACCAAGACGCTCGAGGCGATGACCCCGACCGAGTGGGAATCACTCTGCGACGGCTGCGGCAAATGCTGCCTGTCCAAACTCGAAGACGAGGACACCGGAGAGATCTACTGGACCAGCGTCGGCTGCCGGCTGTTCGACGCTGGAAGCTGCCGCTGCTCCGACTATGCCAATCGGCTGGCGCGTGTTCCGGATTGCGTCGGGCTGACGCCGCAGAATGTGCGCACCATCAGCTGGCTGCCCAAGACCTGCGCTTACCGGCTGGTGGCCGAGGGCCGCGATCTCTATTGGTGGCACAGGCTGGTGTCGGGAAGCGACGAGACCGTGCACGAGGCCGGCATCTCGATGCGCGGCCGGGTCAGCGCCAGCGAGACCGACCTTGCCGAGCCGGACGACTATTTAGACCATATGCTCGCGGACGAGCCTTAGGATTTCCTGCGGTAACGAAGACCGGGAACCATGGCAAAAAGCGTACGTTCCCCATCTGCCTGCATAGAACGGTTCCAGAAACGGAGAGACCAACGGCTGGCCCATTCTTGCCGCATGAACGGGGGATGAATGGCCGGTTCGCAAAAAATTCAGACAGGCGGGTGCATTCTCCTCCCATGGGTTCGACGAAAACGGGTGGAAACCCTCAACAAGGAGAGAAGACAATGTTCAATACCATCAAGACGGTTGCTCTTTCGGCTCTTGTCGGCCTTGGCACGCTTGCTGCCATCCCCGCTCATGCAGACAGCATCTATCTGGGCTTCGGCAACAACCAGGATCCGCGCGTCGGCGTCTATACCGGCGACGAAGATGATGGTTACTATCGCGAACACCGCCGTCATGGCGGCTGGCGCCGGTCCTGTTCGCCGGAGCGTGCCATTGACAAGGCCGAACGCATGGGCCTGCACCGCGCCCGCATCATCGACATCAACCGCCGCACGGTCAAGGTCGCCGGCCGCCAGTATGGCGACCGCGTCGTGATCGTATTCGCCAACGAGCGCGGCTGTCCGATCATCTATCGCTAAGGTCTTCGGGCCTGCGGCCGGCTGACTTGCAGCCGGTAGAGTAGCGGAGCCCTTTCCGCCAGGACGGAAGGGCGCGGCTCAAAAAACCCCGGAGGATCGATCCTCCGGGGTTTTTCATGCTGCAAGCGATGATCATTTCAATTCGAAAGTCAACGTCACCTGTGCGGTATAGGAATTTTCGCCGGCTTGCACCGGGACCGACGCACCGGCGGCATCGAATGCCTTGGCGTTGATCGGCATCGGCGGTGGTGCGAAATTCTGGTCGGTGATTTCCAGGACCCGGCCGATGCCGACGCCGGCCGCTTCGGCCAGCGTCTTGGCCTTGGCCATGGCATTGGCGACGGCCTTCTTGCGCGCCTCGGTGACGGCTGCCGCCGGATCGTCGTTGGAGAAGGAGATGCCGCCGCCCTGGTTGACGCCGAGCGACACCGCCTTGTCGAGAATGTCGCCGGTCTTGTCGATGTCGCGGATGCGCACCGACAGCGTGTTGGTCACCTGGTAGGCGACAAGCTCGGCCTCCTGGCTGCCGTCGGGCTTATTGGTGTAGTTATAGCGCGGATTGATCTGGATGCCCGCGGTCTGCAGGTCGCGCTCCTTGATGCCGGACGATTTCATTGCAGCGATCACCGCGGCCATGGCGTCGTTATTGGCGTCGAGCGCTGCACGTGCCGTCTTGGCTTCGCGCATGACGCTGAGCGTCAGCAGAGCCAGATCGGGTGCTATCGCCGCCTCGCCTTCACCGGTGACGACGATACGCGGCGGCGGTGGCGAATCGGCGGCGGCCGCGATCGCCGGAAATGCGATTGCTGCGGCAATCGCCAGGGGCAAAATACGTCTGGTCATGAAATCTCCTCGATCTGGGATCCCAAGACAGCCGAGTGTTGGCCGGCGTCCAATGGGCGACGTGCAATAGGTTATCAATATGGGCTGATTTGGGCGATCTCTGCCAGCCCCCTTGGAACGCCTGCTCGGAAAGCCCTCGGAAAGCCTTGTGCGGTTCAGGGAAAAACACTAATCCAGCGCCGTGGGGCCTGTAGCTCAATGGTTAGAGCCGGCGGCTCATAACCGCTTGGTTGGGGGTTCGAGTCCCTCCGGGCCCACCATTGGCTTTTGTGGCCGTTGATTTAATTGGATTTTTTGGCCATTTTTGTCCCACCTCTTTCAACCCCCTCAGAAAGTGGGACAATTTTGTTCTCTTTTCGATCGATAACCAGCAGGTATTTCGCCGCTCTCGCTACCTTCCGGCGACGCGCTTTCTTGATGTAGTGGTCGGGCTGCTGGTACGTAGTCCACCCATATATCGCCTTCAGCTGCTCGTGCGTCGCGCCGTTCTCAGCGGCGATCGTCGCGCCGGCCTTGCGAATTCCATGAGCACTGCAGTGCGGCAGCTCAGCTTGATCACACCACTGGCGCATCTTGTTGCCCAGACCGTTCTCCGAGAACGGGCGACCATACTCATTGACCAGGAAGGTCATCTGGTCGGAGGGCGTGTGCTCAAGTTCCGCCTCTAGTTCGGGCAGAAGCGGGAGCTCCACCAACACCGCATCCTTGTTACGACTGGTCTTCCCAGGCTTAATTCTGATCCACTTCTCCCACTGCTCGGTCTCCTCGTTGTAGACGAGCGTGATGTGCTGTCGACCGAAGATCGCGACGTCGGACAACCGCAGGCCAGTAAACATGAAGATCGAGAGCGCACGTCTGGCTGCGGTACCCAGCGGATGCCGCCTCTCATATTGAACGATCTCCGACACGTCCCATGGGTGCCAGCCGTCGCCGCTCTTTAGCCGTCTGATGCCGCGGGCGGGATTGGAGTCGACGCCCGGAATCTCTGTGTCCTTTGCCCACTCAAACATCGCGCTGATGGCTTTTACGATATTGTTTGCCGCGCCAAGGGCGTCGAGCCTGGTGTCCCTGATCTCCTTAACATGAGACCGTTTCATACCGGCGAATGGCAGAGATCCCTTGGTGGGATACTGAGGATCCGGGTCACCTTCGAGGGGATGAGGTAATTCGCATACGCGCTCCAGAATTGCTCGTCGGCGCGCCATAGTGTCTTGGGTGATTTCCGTGCCGCCCCGACGGTAATACTCCTGGCAAAGCCACAGCAACGTGCCTTTCTTCGCTGGCTCGGAAGGCTTGGGGAGGCGCCGGCAAATCTCGGGAAGAGTGCCGGGCCGAACATAAGTGACCTCGGCGCGCGCGCACCGCAATTCCTCGAGGAACTCGTCGCTGCCGGTCGGTTCACGGAGCCGGACCTTCTTCCGACCCGGTGCGCGAAAATAGTACCGATCATTGCCGTGGCGATCAGTGTCCTTCACTACGCCCTTAAGATCGATTTTCACGGGCTCATCCGTCATGTTCGTGGTTTTCGATCCCAAGGATTGTCTAGTGGCGGCGAATCTTCGTCAAGCTTTGGTGCTCCTCCGATTTGGCGGTGAGGGAGCTTTCGAAAGGCCAATACAAGTTCCTCGACGTCCCAAACAATGCGCCCCTTGCTCGGCATTCGTGGCTGGGGCATCCGGCCGTCCTGGACCATTTCATCAAAGGTCGTTGAGCTTACGCCGATGAACGTCGCAGCCTGCTCGCGATTGATTCCTACCGGCGGGAGCGAGGGCGGCAAGACGCTCGGGGTGCGTAGCATCGGTTTAGCGCGTTGAAAGCGCGTTTTTGACGCCTGCCTGTCTTCCTATGTACCTGTCCGAATATTGCAGACGCTCAATCATGTCCTGGCCCTGTGCTTGCAGGCTCACCCTAGGTCTCCAGACCTCAGGATCGCTCAAGACACCGGACTCTTTTCCAGCCTTTGTGTACGATGATGGGTATCTTAATGCGCTCGAGGCCAAGAACTGAATGGTCGGCGACTTGGAAGGGCAAAATGACCGTGGAACCACGAATCTGAGTCAGAGGCGGAATCCAACTGAGTATGGCTGTGTTTTCAGACGGTTATGACTCTCATGCATGCGTAACAACCAACAAGAATACCAACAAAATGTTTCTGTGGTTACTTTCATTCCTCATGGAATGCGCGACTGATTTGGTCCGACAGCGGCTTCACAAAATAAGAAAGCGCCGTACGCTCGCCCGTCTGGATCATCGCTTCGGCCGGCATGCCGGGCACGAGCGTCAGGTCCTTGAGCTTCGTCAGTTCCGCATGCGGAACCGACAGACGCACCAGGTAATACGAAACGCCGTTTTTTTCGTCCGTCGCCAGATCGGCTGCGATCCGGCTGACATATCCGTTCAATACCGGCGTGGTCCTCAGATTGAAGGCTGACATCCGCAGCACGGCCTTGTGACCAAGCTGGATTTGGTCGATGTCCTTCGGGGTGATTCGTGCTTCAAGCGCAAGATCGTCGCCTTCCGGCACGATTAGCATAATCGGATCGGCGGGCGTGATCACTCCTCCGACCGTATGAACTGCGAGTTGTTGAATGGCGCCTGACTGCGGCGCGACAATATCGATCCGTCGCAGTTCCTGTTCAGCCGCCACCTTGCGCTCAACATACTCCCCAACCTGCGCCTGAACCTCTCTGAGCTCCTGGCCGACTTCCGTCTTGAAATCCGGATCGATCTGCAGGATCTGCAGGCGCGTTTCGGCTATGCGGGCTGCCGTCTGTGCCTGATGTGCAATCTTCTCACCGCGTTCGCCGCCGAAAGTGGCAACCTGCGTCTTCAGACTGTTCAAGCGTTGGTCCGAGACAATGCCTTGGTCGCGCAGCCCACTCAGGGCAGCAATTTCCTTTTGGAGGATCTCGGTGCTTTTCTCACAAGCGATTGCCTGCGCCTTGAGCCCCTCGATCTCGTGCTCATATTGAGTGATGCGTTCCGCTAGCTGCGCCTGCCTTCCGTCGCGGGATTGTCTGCGGAATTCGAACAGCCGCGTCTCGCCATGTACTGCCGAAGCTACGTCCGGAACATCTCTGCGGGCGAGCAGCCAGTCCGGGAAGGCGATCTCCGCCAGATCGTCACGCTCAGCTTCGAGTCGTGCCAGGTTGGCGGCCAGCTCATCGAGCCGCTTGGTGACTACAGCGAGAGTGGCGCGCGTCTGGGTGGCGTCGAGCCGCATGAGGATGTCGCCGGCTTTTACTTTATCACCTTCGCTCACCAGGATTTCTCCCACCACCCCGCCGGTCGGGTGCTGCACCTTCTTCACATAGGAATCGACGACAAAGTGTCCGGACGCGACAACCGCGCCGGAGAGATTCGTGAAGGCCGCCCAGGCTCCGGCTCCTCCCACAAAGATCACGCTCGCCAGCAGGCCCGCCACCAGGTGCCGGCGAATGGACCTGGAAACGTCATTGTTCTGATGAATGCCGGACACCGGGATCCTCCATGTCAGCGCGCTCGTTATCCTGTGTAGACTCGATGGCCTTGACCCCAGCGCCTGATGCCATCGCTGCCCCCTTAAGGACTTTGGAAAGCGCCTCATCACGCGCACCGAATGCTCGCTGCCGTCCACCTTCCATCACCAACACCAAATCCACGGCGCGGATGGCGCTCGGCCGATGGGCAACGACAACCGCAATGCCCTTGCGCTCGCGCACGGAGGCGATCGCCTTGACAACCGCAGCCTCGCCTTCCGCATCGAGATTGGCATTGGGTTCATCCAGCACAACAAGGAAAGGGTCTCGATAAAGAGCACGGGCAAGACCGATACGCTGGCGCTGCCCGGCGGAAAGTGCCGATCCGGCCTCACCAATCGGAGTTTCGTAGCCGTGCTCAAATCGGAGGATCAGTTCGTGCGTGCCCGCTGCTTTCGCCGCGGTGACAATAGCCTCAGGGTCAGGATTATCTTCAAAACGAGCGATGTTTTCGGCAATGGTGCCGTCGAATAGTTCAACACCTTGCGGCAAATAGCCGATATGACGGCCTAGCGCTTCCCGGTCCCATTGATCGAGGCTTGCGCTGTCGATGCGAACCTTTCCGGCGACCGGCGCCCATGCGCCGACGATGGCGCGCGAGAGTGTCGACTTGCCCGAACCCGATGCACCGATGATCCCGAGTGCGCTTCCCGCCTGAACGGCAAACGCAAGGCCGGTCACGGTCGGCTTCCTTTCGCCGGGCGGAACGATTGTCACGCCTTCGAGGCGGAGTTCGCGTTCAGGTGCAGGCATTGGCATAACAGGAGCGGTTTCAGGAACCTTTCCCAAGAGGTCCTCCAGCCGCGCCCAACCCTCGCGCGCCATGAGGAAGGGTTTCCAGCTTGAAATGGCCAGATCGACCGGAGCCAGCGCACGCCCCATCATGATCGAACTGGCAATCATGACCCCGGCCGTAGCCTCCTGCCTGATGACAAGGTACGCGCCGACGGCAAGAATGGCCGATTGCAGCAGCACGCGCAGCGACTTTGAAATGCCACCCAGCCCACCTGCCACGTCCCCGACTTTCCGGTTGGCGGCCAGATACTTGGCATTGGCCTTGTGCCATCGGGCAGCGATCCGCTTTGCGAGACCGAGAGCTTGCACGACCTCGGCATTGCGGCGCGCTGCTTCCAGTAGACCATTGCGTACCATGTTGTGGTCAATCGTATCGCGTATCGGCCCTTGCGAGAGAGTGTTGGTAAGGAGTGTCAGAGATGTGAGACCGATCGCCCCGATAAGTGCCGTCATGCCGATCCAGAAATGAAGGAGGAAGCAAATGCCAAGATAAAGCAGCATCCATGGCAGATCGAAGAACGCTGTCGGGCCGTTTCCACCTAAGAATCCGCGAACATTGTCGAGATCGCGTAGCGGCTGCAAGCCGTCGCCCGGCATGCGCGTTAAAAGCGGAAGGCGAACGATCGCATCGTGAACGCGTCCGGAAAACTGTTCATCGAAACGCTCGCCAATCCGCAGCAGCACGCGGGCGCGCAAAACGTCGAGCAGGCATTGGAACGCATAAAGCCCTGCAGCAAGCACGACGAGCCCCACTAGCGTCGATACGCTGCCACTTGCCAGAACGCGGTCGTAGACCTGAAGCATGAACAGCGGCGAGATCAGCGCAAGCACGTTGACCACGCCGCTGATCAACAGAATTCCCCAAATAGCGGAAGTCAGAGGGAAAGGTCTCAAAGCTGAATCCTTCAAGGAATGGTTACTCACGTAGGTCTCCGTGAGGATCTGGCGACCCAGCTCCCTATATTGCTCCCCGAGCGGCAACCGACTGCATCCGCTCGCTGATTCAGGATCAGTGCTCCCGCCGAATGTGTTTGGTTTGGCATCTAATGGAGCGGGTCAACAACAACACCGTCCGGCTGAAGGTTTGGAAGGGCAACGTCATCTGGCCGACCGCAAGGGCCCGAACAGGCTTCCGCCTCCACGCCTTCAGGGAGATTTCGGTGTACGACCAGCGCGACGTGCAGGGCTTCGTCAAGCTGTACACGCTGCGACTGCTCCCGGGCGCCCCGGCCCATCGCACGTAGCGGAAACGGAAAGCGCCCGCCCCCGGGGGGCGGGGCGCTGTTCCGTATGGGTTTTCTGGATCAAACGAAGGTGAAGTCCGACGCGGTCAGGCCTAGGTCGGCCACGGTGACCACACCGCCCAGGTGGACGAATTCATGCGCGCTGTTGTCGGCGGTGACATAGGCCAGAGTTGCGACTCTGTCGGTGTAGCTGCTTTGGTAGACAATGATGTCGCCGGCGTGCTCGCCGGAGATCGCACTCGCGGCTTCAGAAGCAGAGTTGAAAGATTCGCCAGTGATTACCACGACGTGTTCGCCGTTCGCACCCGAGGCCGCACCACTGTAGAAGCTGCTCACCGGGTAGCCGGACTGTATGCTGGCGTTGTTGACGAAGTTCGCGCCAAAACCGTCATTGTAGAGGCCCACCGCATCGAAGGCGAACTTGTCCTCCGCCGGGTTGAAATCGGTGATAGTGGTAATGTCCGACTTCGACCCGACAACCCCAGGCACCGGATTGTGGAACTGGAACACGAAGGTGTCATTGTCGGTGCCCCCGGTCAACGTGTCCTGGCCGTCACCAACGTAGAGGACATCCTGGCCGGGACCGCCGCTGAGCCTGTCATTGTCCTCACCGGAGACGCGCGGGTTGAAGCGGCCGTTGTCGCCGGAGAGATCGTCCCAGCCATCTCCGCCGAAGATGCGGTCGTTACCCTTGCCGCCGATGAGTCGGTCACTGTCCGGGCCACCCGAGATCTCGTCGTTGCCGCCACGACCGTCAATCCAGTCACCGCCCTGGAAACCCTCCATCCAATCGTCAAGCTCGGTGCCGATGAGTGTTTCGGCACCCGGGCCACCCTCGATAATCTTTGCCATCGAAAATACTCCTAATGATGCACCCTGCCTGACGCGTTCATATTGCTCATCGGATAATTAGAGAAATCGATTGCTTGGATAGACACACATTTACGAAATGGATGCATTCACGTTCACTTCGCCCTTCTGCTGAGCAGTTGCGGGCTCGCTGGCGGCGGGGACGCTGGTCGCCCAAGCAATCGATGAAGATTCGACACTCAAACCGGGACCAGGACGAACTTCGTAACGGGGCCGTCCTGGTTGGGCCCCAAACTTCTCTCTGTTTGCTCGACGCCGGCATACCCGCACCGTGAGCGCTGGACGAGGACAAGTTCCGCTGGCGGAGAACGGCGTGATCGGCTTGCCGCGCCGAACTGATGGCGCTCGTCGAAGGCATGGACTGGACACGCGTTCGAGCCGAACGGCGACGGCGTCCGGCCGGAAGGCGGTGGCGAAGTGACTCAGGCGCAAAAGGCGGGCTTCAGGCCGTGCACAATAAGCTTCTGTCGGCGTCATGACGAGAAGCGCTTCGGCCCGTCCCCACGAAATCGATACGCTCAAGGCGATGTTCGTCGCCATGGCGGCGGAGAAGGCCGAACTGCAACAACTCCGGAGCGAAACACTCAAGGCCGAGATCGTCCGGATGGCGACACTCAACGAGCCTGCCCAGGAGCGGATCGCCGACCTTCATGGGATCGTCAAGCAGCTGGAGCGCGCCGCTTCGGTCGCAGCTCCGAGAAGCTCGAACGTGACCAGCAGGCCTTCGCCTTCGACGAAATCCAGACCGGGCTCGGCGCGATTGAGTCCGAGCTCGAGGCCGCAAGACCGACAGGCGAGCCGCGACGTGCTGCGCGACCGCGCAAGGCGTTCCCGGCGCATCTGGAGCGGGTCGAGATCGTCATCCAGCCCGAGCCATGGGGGAAGAAGCGCTCCCGCAGCCAATGGTCCAGTCCGTCAAACGCGGTCGGCCGCACAGGCTTGCGAAACGGAACAGTCCCGCCCTCGCTTAGATACCGAGGCACCGTGTTGCGCGCGCACCCGAATTCTTTCGCCCGTCGGTTCATTCCCCAGCCAAGCTCATGCAGCCGCAGCATCGCTGCCACCTCTTCATGCTGAAGGATCTGCTCTCCCTGCATCGTTCTCGACAATGCAGGAATCGCCCAATCCCAATCGCCATCCATTCCTCCTCTCATAACCGAGGGGGTCAGTTTCTCAATTCGACCGACAACTGAGACGTCCGGTGCTCTTAGGCGGGGTAATCATACGAGATGCCTCCTGCAACATCATTTCCCGCATCCATAGGCTTGCCGGATCATTATTGTGAAGCGCAGGCCATTGGACGGCCTCCGTGAATGCGGCAGGAAGTGGCGGCGGAAGTTCGACAATCCGCAGGGGTGTTAATTTTGCGAAATGCTGCGCCAACCGTAAGGGCATTGTCCCGATGCGGTTGGTGCCTGATATAAGGGGCGGGATCATGCTAAAGCCCTGTACGACGACCTCGATACGTCTCTCGAAACCGTTCTCGAGCAAATACCATTCCTCGATGGAGGGCTGCCGGGTGTCCCCGAATTTAAGCACAACCTGCCCCATCGACAAGTATCGCTCGAATGTAAGTGGCTCTGACAGCTGCTTGTTCGTGCCGCAGCCTACGCATACGAGCATATCTTCGAACAGGGCTGCGCGAGGATGTTTCGACATGAACACTTCCGGCATAATCAGAAAATCAACGTCGCCGCGCCGGAGAAGCTCCTCGGGGTCGTCGGAAATAAGCAGACATTCGAAGCGGACGGCGGGAGCTTCCCGCGCAGCACGCTTTACGATCTTCTTAAAAAATACGAGTGTGAGGTAATCGGAAAGGATGATGCGGAAGCGACGATCCGATCGGGCCGGGTTAAAGGCGTCCCAGGAAATAATCGACAGCTGGATGTGCAGCAATGCCTCCCGGACTGCTGTGGCGAGCCCCTCCGCGCGCGGTGTCAAAATGAGTTCGCGGCCGTTCATCGTAAATAGCTCATCGCTGAAATAGGCGCGTAACCGACCGACGGCGGCGCTCATGGCCGGCTGACTCAGGTTAATACTGCGGGCCGCGGCGGTGACTTTACGCTCCCTGATCAAAGCGTCCAGCACAACGAGGAGATTTAGATCGAGTCCCTTAAAACGCATGTATTGACCTATCCGACGCGTGGATGGGTATCGCCAAAACGATCAATTTTACGAATGGTGAGTAGCGTCAACGCATCAGCCGACGACGAAATAGAGCAACCGATAGGAAGAACGGCAAAACCGTGTATATGCAAAGCGCGCCGATATGCAGGCCCATGCTGCCGGCCGGACGGCCAAGCATCGCCGGACGAATGAGGTCAATTGCATGTGCGAGCGGCAACAAGGAGGCGACGTCCTGAAAAGCGCCGGGCAATTGGTTGACCGGAAACATCGCGCCGCAAAGGAACAGCATGGGTGTTATAACAAGCGTATTATAAAATATGAAATATTCATAACTGGGCGCAAGCGCCGTGACGACCATCGCTAGACTCGCGAAGGCGAGGCCACTGAGAGCGATGACTGGCAGCAAGCAGAGGATGGATGGCCACGATGTGTAGCCGAGCGTGGTGGCAACAATAGTGATTGCTGTGCCCGCCATCAGGGCCTTGGTGGCTGCCCACGCCAATTCGCCGAGTAAGATATCGCCGAGCGTCAGCTGAGTGCATAGCATTCCTTCCCAGGTGCGCTGGTTGTCCATGCGGCCGAAACTCCCGTAAACCGTTTCAGCAGTCGCCGATGCCATCGCGCTTGTGGCAACCATGCCAGCCGCGAGAAACGCAATGTACGAAGTGCCCTCAACAGGACCTATCATAGTTCCGATGCCAAAGCCGAGACCGAACAGATAGATCATCGGATCGGCGAGGTTGCCGAGAACCGATGCAAGCCCGATTTTCTTCCATCCAAGATAGTTGCGGCGCCAAACCGCGACCCAATTCCATGCATTGGCGGGCATGGCCGCCGCATAACGTTCGCCCATTGTTCAGTCCTCCATCTCGCGCCCGGTTAGCCGCAAGAACACATCCTCGAGATTGGGGGGACGCTGCAGAAGGCGCAGACCCGCGCGCCCGCGTAGCTGCACCAGCACCTGCTCCGGATCGGGTGCATAGCAAAAAAGCGTCTCACCGCTCACCTCGATGCGCTGTGCGTACGGCCGGATCAGCGCACCCAGTTCATGCGGATTGCCGCCGTAGACCTCGACCACGTCACAGCCGATCTGCTCGTCAATGAGTGCGGACGGGCGGCCTTCGGCGATCTTGCGCCCCTCCTCCATAACGCACAGCCGATCGCACAGCCGCTCGGCCTCTTCCATGAAATGGGTAGTCAAAAGAATAGTCTTGCCCCGCGCCAGCAGCGATCGCAGCCGTTCCCAGATCAGGTGGCGGGCCTGCGGATCGAGGCCGGTGGTCGGCTCGTCCATCACCAGCAAGTGCGGGTCATTGATCAGCGCACGCGCGAGCGTCAGGCGCCGCTTCATGCCGCCGGACAGTTCGGCGACGCGCGCATCCGCTTTGTTCTCGAGGCGGGCGAACTCAAGCAGCGACGGTATGACCGCTTCGATCTGGCGTCTGCTCATCCGGAAGTAGCGCCCGAACACCAACAGGTTCTCGCGTACAGTGAACGCGTTATCAAGATTGTCGAACTGCGGGACCACGCCGATGCGCATACGTGCCAAACGCGCGCGCGCCGGCACTGGAGCGCCGAGCACAGTAATCTTCCCCGCATCAGGCGATGTCATGCCGAGGACCATACGCGCAATCGTGCTTTTGCCCGCGCCGTTCGGTCCCAAGAGCCCGAAGCATTCCCCCGCCGTAACGCGGAACGACAGTCTGTCGACAACGAGCTTGTCATAAGTTTTGCTTACGTCAGTAAGATCGATCGTTACCGTGGACATGGGTTCATTTTACCGAGAGCGTCGCCACGACTGGCGGTTGCTGTTGCCTGCCGGACCTGAAACTGTGACTCGTCTTCGCCATCCCAGCCGTCGATAACGAACTGATCGACATCACAAGGATTTAGCCCCTGTTCCGCCAAAGCGGCGACAATTGCGTCGAGATTATCGATGGTTTGATAACGCGGATTGTTGTGCCGCTTTTCCTGCTCAACGCAGAAGACGAGCCGTCCATCCTCGACAAGGGCGATCGCCCCATCATGGGTCAGCTTGGTACCACAGATGCGCATAGTGTCTCCACGTTAACGGCGATAGATTCGATTCATCAGGAAGTGGAAAGCGGGTTCCGGAAACGGACGAGCAAGCAGTCTTCGTTGACCGACTCGCCCCGACACTCAAGACGCTCTACCTCGATCAACGTTTCGTTCAGCATGGCGATGACCGGCTCAGCACCAGCGGCGTGACCCCAGCGACGGCAATTAGCATCCCTTGCCGATCCGAAGATCAGATGCCCGCCTGGCGCAAGCACCCGCACCAGGTTTTTGACGGCCGCGCGCATCTCGGCTATGTCTTCGAGGTAGTATAGGACCTCCGCCACAACGATCAGGTCAAACAACTCGTCGGTCGAAAACTGTTGAACATCGGAGACTATCCAGTTGATGCGCGACGGCTCCTTTATCCGTTGACGTGCTCGAGCAATCGCTTGCGCCACGACATCGATCACGGTGAGCCCTTGGCAGTTGGGAGCTAGTTTTTCCGTGAATGCGCCGGCAGCGCACCCGACTTCGAGGGCATTTGTAATGGAGCCTTGGGCAAGCGCCAGCTGGAGCATTTGCGTGTGGCGCTCCCGCTCGAACGGATTGCCGTCGAGGCGCCACGGATCGTCTGCGGCCAATTCCCGATCGAGCAACTGATGATTCATGTTCTGGGTCAAACTCGTCCACCTCTCGTCCACCTAGGTAATTAGCGATCACTCGTCGCCGCAGATGTTGCTCGACAGCGCTAATCCCGAAGAATCCGCGCAAGGTTGAGCCTGCGAAGCGGAGCCGCATGCGGTGAGAATTCTGCCCTGCCTGATCCAGTGATCGGAGTTTGGGTGGGGACCTGTTTTCCCCCAGTGTTCGATGTAGCGACAGCAGAGCTTCGCGACAGCCAATCGCTATTGCTCAATGTACACAGCGCGTAGGCCTTCAAGGGAAGTAAGAGAAAGATGTTGATGAACGTGTGCAGGGAAAAGCCCAGAAATCGAAACTGTCGAGCACGAAATGCTACCACGCTGCATCGGAGCATGGTCATGGACACAATCATCAGTCCTGTCCACCAAGGCACAGTGCCTGTCAGTGCGAAATGTGCGAGGCCCGTTAGTACCGATAGGGCGAGGAGTAGCGGCCCGAGATTCTGTCCGACCACGTCCAACGTGAGATAGCTATTGAGGCCGGGCAGCAAGCGCAGCCCAAGCAGCGTGTCCCGGAATGTGCTTCGTGCCCAACGGAGTTGTTGGCGCAGATACGGTCCGAGTCTGTTCGGAACGACTGTGGCCGCGATGGCGCCCGGAACGTACTCGGTTCGAAAGCCTGCTTTCAGCATGAGGATAGTGAGATGGCGATCCTCCCCGAAGTCGCTTGGCTTGCCCCGAAAAAATTGCGACTCGTACTGGTCCAGTAACAAAAGGAGCGCAGACCGGCGGTACATGGCACATGGGCCGCAACAGCACATAACGGCACCGAAGCGAGCCTGTGCCGCGCGCTCCTCGTTGCAAGCCAGCCAGTACTCCATGTCTATCAGCCTTGTCAGCCAGCTCTCGCTCCGGTTACTGGCAATCAACTGACCCATGACTGCGCCGACCGCTGGATCTCGCATCTTCGGTACAAGCTTGGTGATGACGTCGGGCGCGAGTATCGTGTCTGAATCAACGTTAAGCACCAAATCCCCGGATGAGCGGCGTATCGCGGCGATCTGCGCCTTGCGCTTTCCAACATTCTCGGGAAGCAAAATGATGTCGAACCTAGGGTCGCGCGCGTAGGTTTCGTGGACAGTTCCTACGGCTTCGCGATTTCCAGAACCGTCATCAACCACATAGACCCGAAGTCTTCCGGCGTATTCTTGGTCTGCAATGGACGCCAGGCACTCTGAAAGCGTGCGCGGATCCTCGTTGAAGCAGGGGACGATGACATCCACGCTGGGCAGTTGATCGGAGCCGACGAGATCCTCCAACGCCGATGAGTCGTTTGTCGGCAGAGCATAAATCCCCTGCATGCTCTTATAAGCAGTCGAGAGCAGTGCATAAAGCGAAATGGCCACAGTGCTGGTTGTACCAAGAAGAGTCATGGGATCTCGTTTGTTCAGTGATGTTGAGGAAGTGAGCGGATTACAAATCCGCGCTCATGAAGTGCTGGAATCAGCCGGGACAGCGCCGTGACCGTCTGGTCGCGCAGACCGGCGTGAGCGCCCTGGCTCAACTCGCCGGGAGGGCATCCGTCGTGCAAGAGTACGATTGCGCCCGGCCGGACAGAGGCGAGCACGGTATCGATAATCGCGTCGACCCCAGGGCGAGACCAATCTCGAGGGTCGACGGACCAATGGAGGGCCGTCAGCCCGGCGATCTGTGACGCTGTGAAGACTTCTTCGCTCCAGGCCCCGTAGGGCGCGCGAATATAGCGCACCGAGGCCTGAGGGCACGCCCTCATGATGGCGCCGTTCGCTTCAAAGATCTCACGTTGCACTTCGCCGAAGCCGCATTTGTACAGATCCGGATGAGTCATCGTGTGGTTGCCTAGCTCGTGCCCTTCTGCAAACATTCGTTGGATTAGATCCGGGTGCTCTAAGGCGTAGGCGCCGATGACGAAGAAAGTCGCCGGCACCCGCTGCTCTGCCAACACATCCAGAATCTCCGGTGTGAAAAGTGGATTGGGACCGTCGTCAAACGTCAGATAAACGCTGCGACGGCCGGTGCCGTCAGAGCACTCACGGCGCACTTCGTACAAGCAATCGGGACGGCTCATAGCTCTGGTCCGTTCCGATCGATCATCGTGCCCGTGGGCCATTCGCTGATCGGCCGTCCAACTGGCAGAACAATGGTGAGTGCGTCATCGATGCGTGTGGGCGGCAGGTCGAGGCGCGCCTCTGGTCGGGTGGAGCGCACGCGAATTCCCGACAAAACGGCCAAAGGGCTGTATCGCCGCGCGAACCTCTCAACATGATTCCGCAGCGCGTCCCGGACGGTTCCGAAAGCGAATGGAACGCCAAGCTCCTGCAGTATTGGAAGCATGACATGGATTGAATGGGCGATTCCGAGACCCTCAAGATCCGGACGTACCCCGTACAGGCCCAGCTCAGCCACCAACAGATCGACCGCGTCAACCTTGATGAAACGGCGCAGTATGCCCATGTGAGCCGCTACACCGCTCGAATCATAGGCGATTGCGCGGAGTTCAGGCCTGGCTCCGGCCCAGCTTCGACTACCTTCGAACGGTTCTGCGTTGGACGCCCCAGTCGGCCCGTAGGTATTACGAAAGAACTGGGCGAGCTCGACGTGGTCCGAGAGCTGCAACTCGTTTTCCCAGCACAATTTCCACTGCACCTGAGGGCGCATTCAGGACCTCTCTTCAAAATAGTTTCTTGCGGGCCGCATTACCCGGCCAAAGCGGCGGCGTTGTTGGCTGCACTCAACCGTTGTCGTTAGCGACGGTGAGCCAGCCGGTGGGGGCTCGCCAATGAGCTCTCTCGATGTTCCCGCCCGTGTGGCGGCGCCGTCGATTTGAGCTTGACGTCGGTCATTTACGTTCCTCTAATGCATGGTTCGTAAATTCGTAAAATTGATTGTTTAGATGATGCCCATCCACACGCTGGATAGATCAGGATATGCGGTTTAAGGGGCTGGATCTGAATCTCCTCGTTGTGCTGGACGCTCTGATCAGGGAGCGTAAAGTCACTGCCGCGGCCAACAGTATTAACCTGAGCCAGCCGGCCATGAGCGCCGCCGTCGCTCGGTTACGCGCCTACTTCAGCAATGAGCTATTTACGATGAACGGCCGCGAGCTCATTTTGACACCGCGCGCGGAGGGGCTTGCCCCAGCAGTCCGGGACGCATTGCTGCACATCCAGCTGTCGATTATTTCCTCCGACGCCTTTAACCCAGCCCAATCGGATCGTCTCTTCCGAATCATGCTTTCCGATTACCTCACACTCGTGCTTTTTAAGAGGATCGTAGAGCGTACTGCGCGGGAAGCTCCCGCCGTCCGCTTCGAATGTCTGCCTATTTGCGACGACCCCGAGGAGCTTCTCCGGCGCGGCGACGTTGATTTTCTGATTATGCCGGAAGTGTTCATGTCGAAACATCCTCGCGCAGCCCTGTTCGAAGATATGCTCGTATGCGTAGGCTGCGGCACGAACAAGCAGCTGTCAGAGCCACTTACATTCGAGCGATACTTGTCGATGGGGCATGTCGTGCTCAAATTCAGGCACACCCGGCAGCCCACCATGGAGGAGTGGTATTTGCTCGAGCACGGTTTCGAGAGACGTATCGAGGTCGTCGTACAGGGCTTTAGCCTGATCGCGCCCGTCATATCAGGCACCAACCGCATCGGGACCATGCCCTTACGGCTGGCGCAGCATTTCGCAAAAACAACACCCCTGCGGATTGTCGGACTTCCGCCGCCACTTCCTCATCCCGCATTCACGGAGGCCGTACAATGGCCTGCGCTTCACAATACTGATCCGGCAAGCCTGTGGATGCGGGAAATGATGTTGCAGGAGGCATCTCGCCTGGCGCCTTTGCTTGAAAGCTATTGAGCGTCTCGGGCTTCCTGGAGGCGGTCGCGATCGCGTAGGAGCGGTTGCCATTCGGGCGTCAGGCCTTTGGCTCGGCAGAGCGGCGCAGTTCCTTGCTGAGTACGAGGGCCAGGAACGAGCAGAACACATGCCCGGGTTGGTGCTGAGTTGACTGCCGCCTCCGATTTCGCGTGCGAAGTCCCAGAAGATGTCTAGCCCCACTCAAATGCCAACTTTGCCGGCCTTGCCGCGGCTTTTCACGCGCGGCCAGGCGAGGAGATGCCGGTCGACGAGGTCAATCCCAATGGACTGTGCCGGCCTCGCTCGGCTACTGGCGTGAGGCATCCTTGACGACACCGCCCTGCACCGACAACGTCGAGTGTTGGCAATGAAGCCGGTCGCGATTGACGCTGCGGATGTAGGGAATTTACCTCGCGCTTCCGCCTGAACGCGCGGCCGATCCGTTCACTCAATCGGCGCTTTCATCCTGGGCCGCGGCTGAGGCCTGTGGGGTGCGGCTACCCCGCGTGCGATGGGATAATCAATCAACTTTCTCTCATTCATGAAAGGAAACTCCCCGCTTATGATAGAGGCCATCAGTTTCATATATTTTCCGGCAGATGGATGTCGAACGGCAGAAATGTCTGTCCTGGTGTTTCAGCAGTGCCGGTCTCGATAGCCCGCGTCATCAGCGTTATCAGCTCCTGGGAAAGCCGGCGCATTGGCGTGGCGACCGCCATCGTGATGATGTTATCAGCGAGTGCCGCCCGAGATTCCGGCGTGATTTCATTCACGATCGCGACGAGATCGCGACTTTTACCCTCTTCCCGGACCGCGGAGATGGCGCCCTCCATGCCGCCCCCGGCGACATAGAAGCCGACGAGCTCGGGTTCCCGCTGCATGAGATCAAGCGTTGCCTCGTAGGTGACCTGCCGTTTCTCCAGGTTCACAAGCGGATCGAGCACCTCGAACGTCGGCGCGTTCTCACGGCAATAGGAGCGAAAGCCGACGTCACGGAGCTCGTGCCCCTGGAAACGATGGCTACCGACAAACACCGCCACCTTGCCGGGCCGTTTTGCGACCTTGGACACCATCCAAGCGGCCGTGCGCCCCACCTTGCGGTTGTTGAGGCCGATATAGCCCTGTCGCACGCCGGCGGCGAAGTCGGAAAGCAGCGAGAAAACCGGAATGCCTTTGGCCTTGAGGTCCTCAACCGCTGCTGTAATTTTTGGGTGGTCCGGTGCCACCATCGCGATCGCATGGCAGCGTGCGCCCAAATCCTTGAGCGGTGCGATTAGGTCGCTCGGCATATGTGACGGGGCGAATTGGATGAGCGGAATGCCGTGGAAGGACTGGGCCAAATTGACCGACGCTTCGACTTCGCGCGCAAAGTCTTGGTAGAAATGCTGGGCCGGTTTTCTCAAGATGAAGCCCAGACGGTAGCACGGTAGGTCTCGCCGCAAGCGCTGCTTGATGAGCCCGGCAGCATGATAGCCGATCGCGTGGGCGGCGTCGTGGACCCGCCGCGCGGTCTCCTCGCGCACCGGATGGCGGGCGTTCAGAACCCGATCGACCGTTGCTACGCTGACTCGGGCTTCGCGGGCGAGATCGGCAATTGTGGGGCGCTTGGTCATGGGTCCTATTCTGATTGGTTTTTGACGCAGGCTGGCTCTCTGTCACCTAGCGCGATTCGACAATGGTTTCGGGTGGGCAAAGTGAAGACGCCCGCACACTGAATGATCGACAGCGTATTGGACTACTCCAGACGTAGACCGGCCGGGTATAACGGAAGGTTCATTCGCTTAGGGCGGCGATGATTTGCACTCACACATTTAGCGCTTCTGATACATGGTCCGTGAGGCGCCGTTTAGAGCCTGCGAGTCGATCGTTCAGGTCATGTGACCAGCTTGGCGAAACCGGTCGCGGTGCGTCGCCCTTACTCGGCGGAGGATACCCGGTTTGATGCCTCGGCAAGCTGATGACCGCAGAAGGCGGCTTTCATCTGCGCTTGGTCCAATTCTCCTTCCCAGCGGGCGACGACGAGGGATGCCACTGCGTTACCAACGCAATTCGTCAACGCCCGGCATTCGGACATGAAGCGGTCGATGCCGAGTATCAGGGCCATCCCAGCAACGGGAACACTCGGAACTACGGCGAGCGTAGCAGCCAGGGTGATGAAGCCCGCACCTGTCACACCTGCAGCGCCCTTGGAGGAAAGCATCGCAACGAGCAGCAGCAGCACCTGATCGCCGATTGACAGATCGGTGTTCGTCGCCTGCGCGATGAAGAGGGCCGCCAGGGTCATGTAGATATTCGTGCCGTCCAGATTGAACGAATATCCGGCCGGGATGACGAGACCCACAACCGAACGCCTGGCGCCCGCCTTCTCCATCTTCTGCATGAGCGAGGGGAGCGCGGCCTCCGAGGAGGACGTTGCGAGGACAAGCAGCAGCTCTTCCTTGATGTAGCGAATGAGAGAACAGATCGAAAAGCCGTTGTAGCGGCAGACCGCGCCGAGAACCCCGAACACGAAGAGGAAGGCGGTGAAATAGAACGTCGCGACCAGCATCGCGAGGTTGACGACCGAACCGATGCCATATCTGCCGATGGTGAAGGCCATTGCGCCGAAAGCGCCGATCGGCGCGGCTTTCATCAGAATGCCGACGAGCTTGAAGACAGGCGCGATGAGCGCCTGAAGGAAGGAAACGACAGGCTTGCCCGTCTCTCCGGCCATCGCGAGCGCCATGCCGAACAGAACCGAGAAGAACAGCACCTGCAGGATGTCGCCTTCGGCGAAGGCGCCGACTATCGTTGGCGGGATGATGTTCATCAGGAAGCCGGTGACCGACTGCTCGTGGGCCTTTGCGGCATAGGTATTCACGGCCTGGACATCGAGCGAGGCCGGATCGATGTTGAGGCCGGCGCCAGGCTGGACGACATTGGCGACGACCAGGCCGACGATCAGCGCGAGCGTCGAGAAGGTGAGGAAATAGACCATTGCCTTGCCGGCGACCCGGCCGACCTTGTGAAGATCGTTCATGCCGGCAATGCCGGTCGCAATTGTCAGGAAGATGACAGGCGCGATGATCATCTTGACCAGCTTGATGAAGGCATCACCCAGCGGCTTCAGGCTCTCGCCGGTTCCCGGATAGAAATAGCCAATTGCGACGCCGAGGGCGATGGCGGCAAGCACCTGCGCGTAAAGCTTGGCATAGAAGGGTTTGCGGGGCGCGGGACTCGCGCCGCGGACTTGTGCAGCTGACACTGTTTCTCTCTCCCTGACCGGATCGAGGTGGCGTGACTTCTCCCGGGCTTCTCCCTATCGCGGCGCTCCGGTCGAACGCTGCACCAACGCCGCCGCAATACCCATGCCAAATGGATCCGCATGACCTGAACTGACGTTGGGCTCGCCAATGATGGGATGAATGCGGTGGCACAAGACGGGAATGATAAGGCCGCCGTCCAGCACGCGCTTGATGTTCTCCGGCAGATTGCCGGTCGATCTCTCTGGCTTGCGGTTTTGCTGCACATCGTGGTGGGCTCCTCGGTTTGCCGACTTTGGGAAGGGCCGCATCGCTGGCACCAGAGCGGAGAATTGCCGTGTTCTTTGCCGCGCTGCCGCTGCAGCGACAGCTTGAAAGCGACGTCGAGACGTAGGGATTGACGCCGCTGGTGCTGACCGCGACGATGCGGTTCAGAAGTTCCGAGCACCGCCGAGAAAGCCGCGCTCGACCGCCACCTTCGCGCCTTCACACGCGACGCCGCCGCCTTATCTGCGTCATCAATATCGAGGAAATGGCGGTTGCCGCGACCGACCAGTGTCGTCGGCAGTGATTATCGCTCCCGCCCCTGGTTCGCAGGCGCTGGTGACTGGCACGGCCCGGCAACTCGGCGCGGTCAGCCGCTCGGGCACCGCATCGCCGGCGCCGTATTTCTGTCGTTCAACATCGCCGACAAAATTAGAACTGATGAATTCTATCATAGGCCGCGAGGTTTCCTTTCACGAATGAAAGAAAGCTCGATTGACTATCCCGCCTCGCTCCAGTCTTTTGAAAATCAACGTGTTTTGCCCCCGTGCAAGCCGAGAACGTGGCCAAGCTTCGTGGAGGGAGAGCCAAGCGATGCGTCAGGGGTCGACCCGCTTTGCACTCGACCACACGGCGGTGGCACGAGTTCACGTCAGAGCATTTTCGCGCTTGCCCGCGACGTCGCGGGCGCACATGCCGCCGGCATGCATTTCATGGCGCGAGATCGAGGATCATATGCACCACAACATTCCCAAATCAGAACAAAATGCCAGCGAGTGCCGCATTTCGCTTCCGGATGCGAAAAGGGCTTACCCAAAGTCCGAGATGAACACCGCGGTCCCTTTTGTGCCA
Organism: Mesorhizobium sp. M0145; assembly: GCF_040322355.1. NCBI lineage: Bacteria > Pseudomonadati > Pseudomonadota > Alphaproteobacteria > Hyphomicrobiales > Phyllobacteriaceae > Mesorhizobium > Mesorhizobium sp. M0145. The sequence goes on along the minus strand of NZ_JAMYTK010000022.1, from coordinate 73,172 downwards.
TCGCACGAGCACGCGCTTACCGGCATCTTCGAAATATCGAAAGTACTCACCGACCCCGCCCGGCTCGAAGTCACGTTGGCCAAGGTCGTCGATCTCCTGCCCTCGTTTGTGCAGATGCGGCACGGCATCATCGCTCTCTTCGACGCTGACGGCGTACTGGACATCACCGTAGTCACCGGCTGCGACGAGAACAGCGATGAGCGCTCCCGGATGCGCCTGCCGCGCAAGGCAATCGATCTGATTGTGACGACGGACACGCCGCTCGTCGCCGAGAACATAGCGGTGCATTCGGCCTTCACTGCCGCTGACATAGAGGTGCTTGGGGCCTCCGACACCGTGTCCTTCATCGGCGTTCCCATTCGTGTTGATGGGAACGCCGTAGGCACGCTGACTATCGACCGCGCCTTGGACAGCAGGTCAACGTATCGGCTCGATTATGATGTCCGGCTGCTCACGATGATCGCCAACATGGTGGGACAGACAGTCAAGTTGCACCGCTTCTCCGCGGGCGACCGCGAACGACCGACAGAGGTGGAAGATCGGCTGCAAACGCAATTCTCTGATGTCAAGCACCCTGCACCGCAGCGCAAGAAGGTTCACGTCAAGGGGATGATTGGCGATAGTCCGGCGCTAAGCGCGCTGCTCGAGAAGATCGCAGTGGTAGCTAAGGCAAAGACCACGGTTCTGTTGCGAGGCGAATCCGGTACCGGGAAGGAGCTGGTCGCCAAGGCAATTCACGAGTTGTCGCCGCGCGCCAAGCGGCCCTTCATCAAACTCAATTGTGCAGCGCTGCCAGAGACAGTCCTGGAATCCGAATTGTTCGGTCATGAGAAGGGTGCCTTCACAAGCGCGTTCAATTCCCGCAAGGGTCGCTTTGAGCTCGCCGACAAGGGGACGTTGTTTCTGGATGAGATCGGCGAGATCTCGGCCTCCTTCCAGGCAAAGCTACTGCGCGTGCTGCAGGAGCAGGAGTTTGAGCGCGTCGGCAGCAACCAGACCATCAAGGTCGACGTTCGCGTGATTGCCGCCACGAACAGGAACCTTGAAGAGGCGGTTGCAAGGAATGAGTTCCGCGCCGACCTATATTATCGCATCAACGTGGTTCCCTTGCTGGTGCCGGCATTACGCCAAAGGCGCAGCGATATTCCGCTCCTCGCAGCTGAGTTTCTCAAGAATTTCAACGATGAGAACGGCCGTACGCTGACCTTCGATCCGCGTGCGATTGAAGTACTGATGAAATGTGAATTTCCCGGCAACATTCGCGAGCTTGAAAATTGCGTGCACCGGACAGCGATCCTGGCGGAGGGACGATCAATCGGGAGAAACGACTTTGCGTGCTCCCACGACCAATGCTTTGCCGAGGCGCTGCGGAAGAGCAGATCGGGCAAGGCCGCGCTGCAACCAGCGCCAATCGTGCCAGAGGCAGTGAATCCGGCCACGCCGCCGGATGCGGCCGCTCGTTCGGCCGCCACCACAGTCCCGCCTGCCGGAGCACCCCACTCATTGGGCGCGAGGACCACCGACGCCGAGCGCGTCATTGCTGCCATGGAAAGATGTGGCTGGGTGCAGGCAAAGGCGGCGCGCCTGCTTGGACTGACCCCGCGCCAGATTGGCTACGTGCTGAGGAAATACGGCATCGAGGTCAAGCGTCTGTGAAAGCATGACTCAGGCGATTAGCTAAGACCGCTTAGCGGCTGCCCGCGCAGGGATGCAGATCCGCGTCCGCGTCAAGCCGATCCGACCGAGGACAGCCTGGCCGAATTCCCGTGGCAGCCGGCGTTGCGACCATCTTGTGAAAGGCGACGCTGCCATCGTCAATCCGTCCGCCATGTTGCTCTCGTTGCGAGCTCATACGGATGCCCCTGTGCGACTGAAACGGAGATAAAATATGTCCGATGCGAAACTGCAAGCTGTGCTTTCGTCTCTTCCGCAAGGGACGCGACAGTTAGATGCTCTGCCGTCCAACGGACCGGCGCCGGACAGAAGTTTTGTCAAGCTGAATACGAATGAGAACCCGTTTCCGTTGCCGCCAATCATAATGCAAAGTGCAGTGGCGGCCCTCAATCGCCAGTATCTGTATCCGGACGACGATAACATCAGCTTGAGGGAAGCAGCGTCCAATACCTATGGCGTATCCACGGATCAGGTCATCGCAGGCAACGGGTCGTCTGAACTGCTCGGACTCATCTACAGAGCTTTCCTCGCCCCTGGCGACAAGGTGGCGATGATATCGCCAGGGTTTTCGTTCAACCGCAAACTTGCCATGTTGCATGGTGCTGAGTTTCTCGAGATCGGATGTCAAACTCATTCGCTGCCAATGGAGCAATTGCTTTCCGGTCCGGCAAAAGACGCCAAGTTCATTCTGGTGGCCAATCCAAACAATCCGACCGGAACATTCCTCTCGATAAGCAATATCGAACGCCTCGTGGCACAATCGGATCGCCTGGTCGTGCTTGATGAGGCCTACGTCGACTTTGCACCCGATCACGGGCTGCGCCTCATCAACCGTTATTCGAACCTTCTGATCTTGAGAACATTTTCGAAGAGCTATGCCGCCGCCGGCATTCGCGTCGGTTTCGGTTTCGGTCACCCTGAGATTATTGGCAGGCTGCGCAACATCCAGAACGTCTTCAACATGAACGTGATCGGGCATGCGGTTGGTATCAGCGTGCTTGCGCATCGCGGCGCCTACGCAGAGAACCACAAGCACATCAGACATGAACGACAGCGAGTGACAGCCGCACTGTCGCAACTTGGATTTTCCGTAACGCCCTCCCACGCAAATTTCTTGCTAGCCCGTGTGCCAGCGGGACAGGACGGCTCATGGTGGCAAGCAGCCTTGGAAAGGCAAAAGATACTCGTTGCCTACTTTCCGGACAATGGTTTGGAACATTGCATCCGCGTCAGCATCGGCACAAAAGAGCAATTGGATGCATTTCTTGCTGCCGCTCGCGATATAGTTGGAAGCTTAAACATACCAAGCACCACGGGCAGGGGAGCGTCAGGCTCTGCTCGTTCGGTACGCTGACGCTAATCCGATATCACACATTGCTATCTTTAGACTTGCTTGGTCACCCAAGCACGACAACATTTTTCTTTAAAATCAGGGACAATATCGAGTGACAAACGTCTTTCCTTCAAACCTAGCCTTCGGCATCTTCGATCATCTGGACGAGGACGGCCTCGATATCGCCCGGCAGTACGAAGATCGCCTGATATTAGCAGAGGCGTGCGATCAGCTAGGGTTCTATGCCTATCATCTCGCAGAGCACCACTGTACCCCCCATGGGAGAGGTCCATCGCCGAATCTGTTCTTATCGAGCGTCGCCCAGCGCACCCGGCGCCTGCGTCTCGGACCCTTGGTGATGCTGCTTGCGCTTTATCATCCGCTGCGTGCGTTCGAAGAGATCTGTATGCTGGACCAGTTGAGCGGTGGCAGGCTCGAACTGGGCATAGGGCGCGGTGCTCTCCCGATCGAATTGGGTTACTTCGGGATTGGTGCGGACGCGGTGCCGGGCCGCTATGCGGAAGCCAGCGAAATTCTTGTTGAAATACTTGTTAATGCCATGAAGGTTGGCACGCTGTGCTATCAAGGCCGCCATTTTGAGCTCAATGACGTTCCTTTGACGCTAAGACCTCATCAGCGTCCACATCCGCCGACATGGGTCGCCGCCAATCGACCCGAGTCCGCAGCCTGGGCCGCTGCGAATGGAGCAAATATCGCGTGTGTAGGACCTTCCTCTTCTGTTCGCAAAACTACAGATGCCTTCCGCGCCTATCGAGAGGACAACACTGACACGGGCGATCGAGCGCCATTTATTGGATTGCTCCGAATGGTGGTGATTGGGCGTTCTGAAACAGACGCGTATTCGATCGCGGCACCTGCTTACGAACGATGGCTCAAGAGCTTCCAATTCCTTTACGACCTTAATGCCATCCCGACTCCACCAAACCTGCCGCTAACCTTCGATGAGGCAATAGAGCGTGAATTGTGCGTGGTAGGATCAGCAGAATCTGTGCAAAAAGCTCTGTTAGATCAGTTGGAAGAGGCAGGTGCCAACTACCTGCTTTGTCAACTGGCATTTGGAAATCTGCCGCTAGATGCTTCCCTGTACACCGCGACGACCATTCAATCCGAAATCATGGCTCGACTTGTCTGACCATGAAATTGGCGGTCTGATCTGAAGGTTAAATCGTTGTAACAGCGCTCCCTCATCCACATGCTCGAGCGTGCACGTGGCGGGACGGGCAATCGGGAGGGAGGCCAAACTGACGACGAGCCGGCGGCACAGATTACCAGGTTTGTGCGTTGGCTGGCGTCTGGGCCATCGTGTGAACCTGCACGATCCTAATGAGATAATGGCCGAGCGCGTCACGATGCCGGCACGCGTCTGCTCGTCGGGCTCGCGCTAGTCGTTGCCCATAGCCCGCCGCAGAGGTTCTTCTCGCCCGGGGCGGCGCCGGTGCGGCGCTCAGATCCAGCTTCATCAGCGGCTCGGCGGTAGCAAAGCCGTCACTCGCTACGGCGCTGTTGAGGGCGCGCTCGCAAGCGGCTTTGCTACGCCGAGCGACACCACCTGGAGCGAGTTCGCCGGATGTCGCGGGGTGCACCGCGGTCGCATAACGATGCTGGAGCGTTCGCAGGCGGTCTTCACGATGTGCGCGAGTGCTTTGCATGAATGCTGCCTGCTTGCTAGTCTGCGGCGGCCTGAGTGGTCCGCCGGCACGCCCGAAAGTCAATGCCAGTGTCACAAGGCCGGCAAGACGTCAGGTCTGGGAGCCGGCTTGTACGGTCGTATCGTGTTCGGGAATATCGTCGAAGGAGGCGTAGTTGAGATTGTAGAGTTTGGAATACAGGCCCCCCACGGCTATTAGCTGATCGTGGTTGCCAGTCGCAACAACTTGGCCATTCTGAAGCACGATGATGCGGTCGACACCCCGGATCGTGGCAAGACGGTGGGCGATGACGAGGCCAGTGCGCCCTTCAAGCAGCTTTATCAGAGCCTTCTGAATCTGCATTTCCGTGTAGCTGTCGATGTTGGCGGTAGCTTCGTCGAGCACGAGGATCTTGGCGTCGGCGACGAGGGCGCGGGCGAAACTGATAAGCTGGCGCTGGCCGAGAGATAAGTTGTCGCCGCGTTCGCCAAGTTGGGTCTCATACCCGTCGGCGAGGCTCATTATGAAGTCGTGGGCGCCGACCGCCTTGGCGGCCTCGATCACCTTGTCGCGCGTGGCCTCTGTCTTGTGGTATCGAATGTTCTCGAAGACCGTCCCGGTGAACAGGAACGGCTCCTGCAGCACCATGGCGACCTGGCGGCCGAGCGATTCCTGGGTGAGATCGCGCACATCATGTCCGCCGACCAGCACTTGGCCCTGCTGAACATCATAGAAGCGGTGGACCAGGGCCATCGCGCTCGATTTGCCAGAACCGCTCGGCCCGACCAGTGCGACCGTCTCGCCGGGATTGACCCGGAAGGAGACATTTTTCAGCACCGAACGGTTCGGATTGTAGCCGAAGGTGACGTGCCTGAACTCGACCGAGCCGTCCATTTCGGGCGAGAGCACCTCGGCATTGGGTTTGTCCTGAATATCGATCTTGACGTCGAGCACATCGGTCAGGCGCTTGCCTGAGGCCATCGCGCGCTGCATGATCGAATACTGCAGGGTGAGTGAGCGGATCGGGTCAAAGAAGCGCTGGATGTAAAATAGGTAGGCAACCAATACGCCCACATCTATGCGGCCATTCATCACCATCGAGCCGCCGACCACAATAACGGCGGCCATGGCGAGGCCGGTGAGGCCATCGACGATAGGCACCATGACCAGTGCATATTTGGCAGCGATCAGGTGGGTCCTGAGGTTGGCATGGGCCTTGTCGTCAAAAAGGATGAAATTCACCTGCTGGCGGTCCATTGACTGGACGGTGCGCACGCCGTGAATGGCTTCGGCCAGCGCGCCGTTGACGACGGAATTAGTCTCGTGTGCAGCCATGAAGGCGGCGCGGGCACGCGGCAGCCAGACAATGCGGACGATCACCAGGACCGGCAGAACCGAGAGCGTCATGAGGCCGAGGCGGAAGTCGAGCCACAGCATTACGAAAACGATGCCGAAGAGAAGCGCAACATCGCCTACAGAATATACCGAGGTTTCGAGGAATTCCTGTATGGAGTTGACGTCGCCTTGCAAGCGCGACATAAGGCGTCCGACCTCGGTCTTGTCCATGAAGGAGAGCGAAACCTTCTGCAGATGGCCAAACATGGCGCGGCGGATGTCGAACAGGACAGTTTCGGCCACTTTCCCAACCACGGTTTCCTGCATGTAGCCGGCAGCGAAATTGACCAAAATCGCCAAAACGAACGCGCCGACGGCCGCAAGCTGGGCTGAGCGATCGGTCCTTGCCGGGTTCATGCCCTGGTCGATCGCGTAGCGGATGATCAACGGGATGAGAAGCTGCGTCCCGGTGAAGATCAGCATTGCTGCAATCGTGATTACTACCCTCGCCCGATAGGGACGGACGAAGGCCCAGATGCGCCGGAGGATGCTCTTGTCGAAAGCCCGGCCGAACATCTCCTCCTCGATGCGGTGCGAGCCGACAACTGCGCGCGGAGGGCGTCTGCCGTCGTCACGTTCGGCTTCGAGTTCGCCGGCGCGGCCCTTCGCCATCAGCGGGCGCCCCCATACTGGGTCATATTGTCATCACCCGAGCGCGTCTGGAGATCGTAAAGGGCCCTGTAGCGTCCCCGCTTCGCCAAAAGCTCTTGATGCGCGCCGCGTTCTACGATTTCGCCGTTATCGACAAAAAGGATCTGATCGGCGTGCATAAGCGCACTCAGCCGGTGCGCGATGATGATCGTCACCCGATCCTTGGCGAAGCGCCGCATCGCCGCGCGGATGCGCTGCTCGGTGCCGGCATCGATCGCCGCCGTTGAGTCGTCGAAAACGACGACGGAGGGGCGCAGCATCATGGTGCGAGCAATCGTGAGACGCTGGCGCTGGCCGCCAGAGAGAGAGACGCCGCGTTCGCCCACGACCGTCTCGTAGCCTGCTGGGAGCCCGAGGATGTAGTTGTGGAGCTGGGCGAATTCGCCAGCGCGTTCGATTCGCTGTCTCTTCGCCCAGGGATCGCCATAAGCGATGTTGTTCTCGATCGTGGTGGTGAATAGGAATGCATCCTGCTGTACGACGGCGACCGCCTTGCGAAGCGTCGCGAGGGTGACGTTGCGTATGTCCTGGCCGTCAAGCGTGATGGCGCCACCGGTCACGTCGTAAAAGCGGGGGACCAGATGAGCCATCGTCGATTTGCCCGAACCCGGCGGACCGACGATCGCGATCGTCTCGCCTCTACGGGCCTCAAAGCTGAGGTTCTTCAGAATGGCGCGGTTTTCGGCGCTGGGGTAAGCAAACGAGACATTGTGGAAGCGCAGAGTGCCGTCGCCTATCTCGAGCGGTCTGGCCTCGAGAGCATCCCTGATTCTGATCTCCTGGTCGAGGAGACCGAAAAGCCGCGAACCGCAGCTAGAAGCGCGGGCAAAGGCATTGACCATGAGGCCGATCTGGCGGACAGGCATTTGCAGGATTGTCATGAAGGTCAGGAAGGTCGCCACCGTTCCGACGCTGATCTCGCCAGCGACGAGCTTGCTGCCACCGATCCAGAGCACCAATCCCATTGCGAAAAAGAAGGACAAGGTCATCGCCGACGTGCTGGGCACGTAGATGTCAACGCGGTCGTTGGCGAGGTCGAGCGCGTTCTTGGAAGCGCCGTCGAACTTCTGCATCTCATAGGCTTGAGCCGCAAAAGCGCGGACCACGCGGATGCCTGCGAGATTTTCCTCCATCACGCGGCTTAGTACCGAAAGCCGCTCATGCAGGTCGAGCCAGGTGGCGCGCAGCCTAAGCTGTGTGGCCGATGAGCGCCAGGCGACAAAAGGCACGAAGCTCAGCGCGACCAGGCCGAGCATGGGATCGGTCGAGATCATCATGTAGGCGCCGATCCCGAGCAGCATGGTGAGCAGGACTACGCGAACGAGCGCGGTGGAAAAATACATCCGCACGCCTTGGAGATCGAGCATTCCGATGGTGATCAGATCGCCTGAATGGACCCGGTCGTGAAAGGAAAAGCTGAGACGCTGGATCTTGTCGTAGTAGGCGAGCCGCAGTTCGTACGCGACATGATGCCCGACGGCTTCCGCAAAATAGTTCTGCGCCATCGTGAAAAGGCCGCGTAGCGCGCTGACGGCGAGCAGCAGGAGAGCCGGGGTCCAGAGCGCTTGTCCTGCGGCGGCCCCCGCGACACCGCCCCCGATGGCTGTCTGGGTCTGGTCGACAGCCCGGCCGAGAAGCTGGGGAATGAGCAACTGGAGGATTGCCGCCATGATCGTCGAGCCCATGGCGAAGGCGACCTGCCAGCGATGCCGCAAATTCATACGCGTGATGCGCAACAGCGTACTTAAATCCCGGCCCCAGCGCGCCGCTTCCACATGGGTCAACGAATTCAGAGCGTTCGTTGCGCTGCCGATAGCATCACTGCTCACGGGTGTATTCCCGACTGCATTTTGCGCCTTCGAGGCAAGCCGAAGGACCAATCATCAAAGGGGCCCGCCATTGTTAATCCTGTCCACCACCTGCAGCAGTGCCCGTTCCTATAAGCCGAGCCGCGGCTTCACTTACTGGCATGTCGATCACGGTTATTCCGCTTGCCGCGAGGAAACGCGCTTCGTTTCTGGTCAGCGTTTCCGCGTCCATTACTGCGCAATGTGGACCTCGGGAGCGCTTCATGATCTGCCTGGCGTAGGTGCGCAGCATCTGATCGTTGAAGCGGCAGCCAACGAAGAAAAATCCACGGGTGATGCGCCGTTCCTTCACCACGTCTGGGATCGGTGTCTGGATATCGATTTCGGTCAGGACTTCGACATAGTCGGAATCTGCGACGAGAAAGTTTTGCGCCGGCCTAATACTCCCGTGAGGTGTATAGAGAACCGTATTTGCCCCCGATCGGGGGTCGAGTTCCCTCCCGGGCAAATCGTAGGTTTTCGTCCAAATGTTACCGATTTCGTTCGCCCGCGTGACGCCTTGTATCTCAACGACGTCCGTTCGGCCGGTCTCTACGAGAGCCGTGCGCATCGCGCCGTCGTACCAGCTGTCGACGATGAGGGAGAGCGGCAGCCTTGCGAGCCAGGCGTGGAGGAGGGTGGGCGCCACCGGCGCTGCGAATATGTCGGTCATCCAAGCTTGAAGCGTCCGGCGATGCCGGCGCTGTTCGATGAACTGCGCAACCGACCACATATTGGTGCGGATCCTGGAAGGGGCTGGCGCCCGTGCATTGAGTGCCGCGGCAACGACCTCCGGCGTATGCGGCACAGGCGGTTCCGCACAGTTGAACCCAAGAAGACCCGGACCGAGATAGGGGATCACCTGATCGGCGGCGAGCGCTTCCTTCGCCAGGTCAAGCAGCTTTTCGGCAAAACTGTCCCGTACGATGACCAGGTGGCCCGATGTCAGGATCGTGTTCATGCTCGTTCCTCGCGACGCACCTATCAAGGGGCAGCATCAGTCCTCTTCGGAAACCTTCTTTGCCTCGACGGTGATCGGCAGACGCGTATCCCGTGGAAGATCGGGTAGGAGGAGCCGCCACCCGTTCCTGAGCGTCACAGTTCCGCCCCACAACTCTTCCTTCTCGAGCTTGATGATCGGCTCTTCGAGGTCCTTCTTCGGGACATACGCCGACAAGCCAGCATCGGTCCTGCGGATCATGACTTTCATCTGGCCGTCCCTTCATTGGTATTGCTATCAGCACTGCAGGGCACCTCGGCTTTGTCGAGGCTCATCAGTTCACGCGCTCGCATGCCGACGACTGTGCCACGGTCGATCCATTCGACCGCATAGATGAAGAACTGCTGGAGAAAGGTGCCAATGTCGCGCACATATCCCTCGTCGCCCTTCCGCACGAGATTTTCGCCGATCTCCCTGCCAGGATAGGTGCCGTCATTCTTTATGTGGCGAGTGGCACGTACCCGCTCTCCCGGCATGAATCGTGGAGGCCTGCGGATTTCGACCTCCTCTTCGCGTCCGAGCGACATGTCCGTTCCCTGATTTCTCTTGAGGCTGCAGATCGTGAACAAAGGCGTTCCAGGCGTCCTGCGAAGCCATCCCCGACCATGTCGGCAGCCCAATGTCCGTCACGCAGGAACGCAGGTCTTCGGCACCGGGCATACCGAGGCACATTGCTGCGCATCGAAGACCCCCTCGCACTCGGTGCACTTGTGCGGCTCGATCACGTAGCTCTCGCCTTTGAACTTGATCGCGCCGGAGGGACATTCGAATTCGCAGGCGCCGCATTGGGTGCATTGGGATGCGATGATCTTGAAAGCCATTTTAACTCCTGGTCCGAATGAATGAGACAGCTCAGGCCGTCGCCGCGAGTGCGGGGGTCCCACACGCGGCGGCGTAAATCGCGCTGATTGCGGTCTCGATATAGTCATGGGCATAAGCGTCGGTGGCTCGGATTCCAGCGTCCGCGAGCTGATCCTGCGGGCAATTTCCGATCTTGGCGCACAGCACGAAATCTATGCCTTCAAGCGCTGCGATGACGCCATCGAGGGTGGCCTCTGCGCCCCAGCCGCCGAGGCAATACTGCTCCACCTTCCGATGCCCGACAAAGCTGATCCCTCTCGGCGAGGCTTGATAAACCTGGAATTCCTTCGCATGGCCGAAATGTTCATTGACGCGGCCGCCGCCCTTGGTCGCCACCGCGAAGAGAAGGGACTTGCCGGGGCTCGCTGCCTTGACCAATCCGATCGCTTCTCTCCTAGCCGCCACGTGATCACGGCGCTCCTCCGCGACCAGCTCCCGATAGGCCTTGCGATTGCCGGCATCGTAGGTGACCTCGCCGGGAATCCGGTCGACTGTGAATTCCTGGCCACGATCCTCTCCGAGCAGGCCGACGGCATCTGCCCGGCACTGCCGGCAGTGGCGCATCAACTGGGCGCCGCCTTCGACACGATCCTGAAGAGCCTTCATCTCCATTGCGTTTGGGCCGCGTTGCCCGCTCAGTCCGTAGTGCGTGCCGTGCGCCGGGTCCGAAATCAGCGGCATGAGGTTGTGCAGGAACGCGCCTCGCTCCTTGACCCATCTATTCACCTCGATCAGATGCTCATCGTTCACGCCGGGGATCATCACCGAATTGATTTTGGTGAGGATGCCGCGCGCGGTCAGCATCTCCAGAGCCAACATCTGCCGCTCGTGCAGGATCCGGGCGGCTTCGATGCTGACGTAGCGGCGATGGTTGTAAAAGATCCAAGGATAGATCTTTGCACCGACCTCAGGGTCGACCATGTTGATGGTGATCGTCACGTGATCGACATTCATGTCGGCAAGCTCATCGACATGGTCCGGCAGCGCGAGCCCATTCGTGGAGATGCAAAACTTGATGTCTGGGATTTCCCTGGCAACTCGTTCGAACGTTGCCTTCGTCTTCTTCCAGTCGTAACAGGCATCGCCCGGTCCGGCGATGCCGAGCACGGAGAGCTGCGGCACCTCGTTGGCGACCGCGACCACCTTGCGTAGCGCCTGGTCGGGCGTCAGCTTTTCGGAGACCACCCCAGGCCGGCTTTCGTTGGCGCAGTCATATTTGCGATTGCAGTAGTTGCACTGGATATTGCAGCCGGGCGCGACCGCGACGTGCATGCGCGCGAAATAGTGATGCGCCTCTTCTGAAAAGCAGGGGTGATCCTTGATCTTCTCCCAAACAGCCGGATCCGTGTCGTCCGGCTTTATCGACGAGCCGCAGGACGAAGACGCGCAGCCACCGGCTTTCACGGTGGCAAGCAACTGGTCATCGAATGTCGTGCTGAGGCTCTCAAGCGAAATTGCCGGTGCGGACATCGAACGGCTCCGTTGCTGGGTGAATGTCGCAGTTCAAACTGCAAGAGCTATGCCAGCTCAAAGAGCGGTTTTGGTTCACGAATTGGCTTTCGTGTCGGATTCCGTCGGATTGCTCCGACACACCTTTGTCGGGCTTCCGACAGTGGACAAGCAAATCGGGTCGCGAAGGCTACCAGCCTAGGGCGCGAAGGGTGTGAGGGAGACTACTCCGGGCTTACGTTTGACGTCATCACGACGTCTAGAATTTCTTCACCTCGATACCATGCCGGCGCAGGGCGTAGCCGACTTGCCGCGGCGTGAGGCCGAGGATACGAGCCGCCCTGGCCTGAACCCAACCGGCCTTGTCCATCGCGTCGATCACCCGGTCGCGTTCCGTCAGACGCGGGGGACAAGCGGGATCGTTCGGATCGCCGGCCGTAAGGGGAGATACCTTGCCTGCGGAGGCACCGATGCAACTGGCCGGCAGCCGCAATCCGGCCGGCACTGCGTTGACCCGTGCGAGATCGTCGATGGCATTGCCGCCATTCGAGCGATCGGCTCGTTTCCAGAGGAGCCAGGAAAGGCACTGGCTCTTCTCACAGGCGAAATCGGATGGAGTGATCGTCCTTGAACGCGCAAGTGTGGCCGTCCTTTGGACGCAATTCTCCAGCTCGCGGACGTTACCGGGGAAGTAGCATTGCGAAATCAGATCAAGCGCCGACGGCGCGAAGGCGAGTGCGCGATCGTTCTCCTTGTTGAATCGGTTCAGAAAGGCGTTCGCAAGGCGTGGAATATCGCCGGGTCGCTCTCTGAGCGGAGGCAGGATAATTGGCACCACATTGATGCGGTAATAAAGGTCGGCCCTGAACTCCCCTTTTATGACGGCCGTCTCGAGGTCCTTGTTGGTGGCGCATATGAGGCGCACGTCGACCTGTAGCGTTTTGGTGCCGCCGACTCGCTCCAACTCGCCTTCCTGCAAGACACGCAACAGCTTGGCTTGAAAAGCCGGCGAAATCTCGCCGATTTCATCAAGTAGCAGCGTTCCCTCATTTGCCAATTCAAAACGACCGGCGCGCTGGGAGATAGCACCCGTGAAAGCGCCCTTTTCATGCCCAAACAGTTCTGACTCCAGAACGCTTTCAGACAGTGCGGCGCAGTTCAATTTGACGAAAGACTTCTTCCTCCGACGTGAGAGCTTATGGATGGCTTGCGCAAAGAATTCCTTGCCGGTGCCGCTTTCACCCCGCAGAAGCACGGTGGAATTTGTCCCTGCTACGACCGAGACGGTTTCGAGCACCTGCTTGAGTGCGGGGCTTTCCCCGATGATCCCGTCGATTTTGACATCCGCATGCCGGGCAGGGTCGTAGGTCCTCGCCTCGTTGGGCGATTTCTCCGGTCTGAATTGCTCATGGACAGACAGCTGACGATCTGTACGCAGGATGCGATGGAGACGGATGGTCCGGCCGACAAGGTTGGCGACCATCGTCAGGAAGTATGTGTCCTCGTCGTCGCGAAAGTCGGTGGCGCCGTCTCCGGCGCGGTCGATCGACAATGTCCCAAGGATCTTATGATCAGCCTTTAGCGGGATACCGATAAAGGCAATTGGGATCGTTCCGCCGCTCGAAAACGTTTGAAGGTCAGCCTGAAATAGTTGGGACTTGCGCACGTCCGGTATGACGAGCGGCGTCCCCGTAGCGACGATTTGATCTGTTACGGCCTGTGGTATGACGCGGCGAGTGCCTGTTTGAGGTGCTTGGGTATTCCCGGCACTTGCGGCAATCTCCGGCTCTCCTTCAGCGTCCAGGACGACGATTGCTCCGTGACGCATCTGCAGAAACGAAGGCAGGACGTTTATGACATTGGCGAGCGTAATCTCCAGCTCGCTGGGGGCGGTCAGCACCTTCGATATCTCGTAGAGTCCCCTGAGCGCCATATCTGATTGGGGCATGCTTTTGATGGGCGGTTCAGGGCGGGTCTCCCGAGGTCCTACCTCGTCGACCCGATCTTGCGGTCCGTGGGTCATGGAAACACCTCAGGGATTGTCGTCCAGAGTGCTCCTCCTTTTGTATCTGAATTCTGAAAGCATAGTATTCACGAGCTTCTCTTCGTTGCGAGGCGATTCCAGCAAAGATAGACTTGGCGTTGGTCGCGACCTCATGTGTACCAAGATTGACCCTGTTGATACGGTGCGTGCCTCGGTCATCCGAATTTGAAGAGGACTCCGAAGCCGCCGCGTGGATAGTTCCACTCGATCTCGCCACTGGTCTCGCACAAAATCCGGCAGGTGCCGCACTCCATGCAGCCGTCGGCAGTGATCTCCACTTGACCTTTGTCGTTCAACTCATAACATTTCGCCGGGCAGACGTGGGTCAGCGCGAGCAAGTTCGCGCTTGGCCTCTCGTGCGGTAGCACTTTGATATGCGGACGGCCGGAATCCACCAAGTAGCGGTTCTGGTAAAGCTTGTCCTCGACACGTGACTTCGTCACCGCGATCGTCATTTCGTCTCCCCTCAGCGCCACGCCAATGCAAGGCGGACCGCGTCGCTGACCAGCCCCCAGCGCGAGCGCGCCTTGATGAAGGCCGCCGTGGTCGCCTTTTCCTTCTCGATCTTCGGCGTGCCGTCGACACGCATGAAGTTCTGCGCGGCTTGCGACATCAACCGCGGATAAGTCGTGAAGTAATTGCAGGAATTGGTGTGGAGCAAGGTCGGCATGTCTTTGTATTTCCTTAGGTCCTTGACCACGAAGGACTTGTCCAGCATGGCTTTGTAAAGGGCGAGATTCCGTTTGGTCATAGGACCGTTGCGGCTCTTGACCTCGATGATTGCCTCAGCCGCGATGCGGCCGGAGGTCATGGCGAGGTTCGAACCCTCGCGGTGAATGGCGTTGTTCAGTTGCGCGGCATCGCCGACCACGACCCAACCGTCGCCAAAGAGCTGCGGAATAGCCTTGTAGCCGCCTTCGGGAATGAGATGCGCGGAATATTCTTTCACTTCCGAGCCGGCGATCAGCGGCCGGATCGAAGGATGGGTTTTTAAGGCGTCGAGGAGGACGTAAGGGCTCTCGACCATCGCGGCGAAATCGGAGACGAGACAGCCAATGCCCAGTGAGATCGACTCCTTGTTGGTGTAGAGGAAGCCGAGCCCGGCCATGCTGCGGGAGGTCGTGCCCACCGCCTCGATCACGCAGCCTTCATCGCCTTTGAGGCCGAACCGCTGCTCAATGACCTCTTCGGGCAGGAAATGCATTTCCTTGACGGCGAGCGCCACGGTTTGCGGCTTCGGCATCTCGCGCAGGCCGGCCCGGGTGCCAAGCAGTCCGCAGACACCTTCTGCGAGGACGACCACGTCCGCGTAGATGGCTCCGCCGGCCCGGTCTGTGCGGACGCCGATCACCCTGTCCTTGGCGTCACGGATGAGTTCCGTCACGGTCGTCTCGCACAGAACCGTCGCGCCGGCCTCGCGCACCTTACGTGAAAACCATTTATCGAACTGGGCACGGATGATCGTGTAGCGGTTGGGCTTCGCCTCATTGAAGTCGTCCGACCGATAGTGAATCCCGGTATGGGACGTGTCGTCCATCACCCAAAGCCGCTGTTCAACCAAATGCCGCTCGAGAGGCGCATCGTCCCGGAAATCCGGGATGATCTTCTCCAGCATGTTCGCGTACATGATGGCACCCTGGACATTCTTGGAGCCCGGATATTCACCCCGCTCCAACTGCAGCACCTTCAGGCCGTGACTGGCCATGGTGTAAGCAGCTGCGTTTCCGGACATGCCGGCCCCAATAACAATGGCGTCGAATTTTTCCTCAATCATGTCCATCCCTTAGCTCGCAAGCTTATCGCGACTGTGGGGCGACAGCCGCCGGGTGAAGGCTTCCGTCAGTGCGGGAAGGAAGCGGATCGCGTCGGTGACGATCCCGAGGTGAGCGAAATCGAAAATCGGCGCGTTCGGGTCGGTGTTGATGGCCACGATGAGATCCGCCCCCTCGACGCCAACCCGATGCTGGACGGCGCCGGAAATCCCGGCCGCTATGTAAAGCTTCGGCCGGATGGTCTTGCCAGTTTGGCCGATCTGCCGATCAGCTGGCATCCAGCCCTTCTGGACCAACGGGCGCGAACAGCCGTGCTCGGCGCCGATTGCTCGCGCGAGATTCTTCACAAGCTGCAGGTTCTCCGCCGCGCCTAGACCGAGGCCTCCCGCAACCACGACGTCGGCATAGGCAAGATTTGCCTTTGCCGACTGACTATCCGGCAGGAAGCCCAGGACTTTGGTAACGATCTCGTCCTCGGCTACCGAGAGCTTGTGCCGGATGACACGCCCGACCGGTTTATCCGCCCGCTGCGGCATGGGCATGACCCTCGGTCGCACTGTCGCCATCTGGGGTCGGAAATTGAGCGTATAGATCGTGCACAACAAGGAACCGCCGAAAGTCGGACGGGTGGCGGCGAGCGAACCGTCGGTATCCACATCGAGTTCGGTGCAGTCGGCCGTGAGCCCTGTCTGCAAGGTCGTCGCCACGGAGCCGGCAAGATCCCTGCCGAGTGTGGTGGCACCGAGAAGAAGGATCTCGGGTTTGTGGGTATCGACCAGATCCGTCATCGCCTTGGTGAATGGCTCGTTCCGATAGTCGGCGAGCAGCGGCGCCTCGACGATGTAGATAAGGTCGGCGCCATAAGCGAACGCTTCGGCAACGGCGTTCCCGATGGCCTCTCCCGGCGGTCCAAGCACGACGCCCGCAAGCTGGACCTGAAGCTTGTCTGCTAACTTGCGGCCTTCGCCGAGCAGTTCGAATGATACGGGATGGACCTGGCCGCGTTCGAGCTCGATGAAAACCCAAACGTGCCGGTAGTCCTTGAAATGCGCGGGCAGCTCCTTCTTTATGCCGGCACGGCCGGCGGCAGGGCGAGGGGTTTCTCGGTTCGCGGTCGACATCGTCTGCTCCTTGCCCTCTCACGCGCCGCCGTTGAAGGCGAGCTCATGTTCCAATGCCGGCTGGCGGGTGAAAATTGCCGTGATGAGTTCGTCAGCGACATCGCGCAAGGCCATCTCGGCGGTGTCGATTTTTGCCGCCTTTTCGGCCCGCGCAGGAGGCGCGAAAACGCGCTTGACGACCGTCGGTGAACCGCGCAGGCCGCATTTGGTGAGATCCTCAATGCCGGCATCGGCCGCACTCCATTTCAAGACCTGGCTGCGCGCGGCGCACAGGGCGTCCTGGATCGAGCCCCGGCGGATCTCGTTTGTGCCTTCCAGCATGGTGATGAGGCAAGGGAGCCTGCTCTTCAGCATCTGTGTGCCGCCTTCGGAGCGGCGCTCGACCTTGATCTCGCGTGCAGCAAGGTCAATAGAGGCGATCTTCGCGACATAGGTCAGTTGCAGGAGTCCGAGGCGCTTGGCGATGCCGGGCCCGACCTGGGCGGTGTCGCCATCGATCGTCTGCTTGCCGGTGAAGACGAGGTCTGGCGTGCCGAACGTCTCGCCAACCTTTGCGATTGCCTGGGAAAGGGCGAACGAGGTAGCCAGCGTGTCGGAGCCGGCAAAATAGCGGTCGGTCAAGAGCACCGCTCGGTCGGCGCCGTAACCGAGCGCCTTGCGCAGCGCGTCCTCTGCCATGGGCGGACCCATAGTGAGCACGGTGACTTCGCCACCATAGGCGTCGCGCAGTCTGAGGGCTTCTTCGAGGGCGAACAGGTCGTAAGGGTTGATGATAGTCGGAACACCCTGGCGCATGATCGTGTTCGTCACCGGATGGACCCTTATCTGTGCCGAGTCCGGCACCTGCTTGATGCAGATTACGATGTGCATTGGCGGTTTCTCTAGGCTCCTGTCCGGATGCGGGCTTGGCGGTTATCTCTTTGGTGCGCATCATTCGTGCCAACTGTTTTGCGCTGCCCCCTATTGCTAGAACTTCGCTTGGTTGCTTCTGAGGGCGCCGTGGTGATGACCGGATTTGTCGGCTTCTCGACATTGTCGCGTCGCAACCCGTGTCGCGGTCATTCCTGTCCGAACCGCTTCAGTACGGAGTCGAACGGGACAAAGGTGCGGCCCGGCGTGGCAGGTTTGTTCGGATCGTGGTCTTTGAGCACCTTGAAGACCCGATGCGTGAGCGGCGAGGAAATCGCGAAGTCTTCGTAAGCGCGTTCGAGCGTCGCGCGCACCCGCGCGGCAATCACCTGGTCGGGCAGACCGGAGAAATCTTCTTCGGCAAGGTATTGGCCCACGCGCTTCATGATATGGAGCCGGGAGACATTCAGCACCTTCGGATCATAGGAGACGCCAAGGACTGCGAAGAACTCCTCCGCAGCCGACAGGCGCTTCAGTCGTGCGAGGATGTCGGTGACATCGATGGGGCGGCTGTCAGCGGAACAATTCATTGCATTCTCCCTGGTCGGAAAACTGTGGTGTCGGTGCGCTCGCGCACGGCTGACCTGGACCCGCACAGCTCCGCGAGGGATGCCTCGCTGCACATTCCATCGTAGAGCTCGACCAGTTGAGTTGCAGTGACGATCGATTTGGTCTCGGCCGCCTCGCGCCGGACGCGGGCCACCATCGCGGCTGCCAGATCCGGGTCGAGATCGCGACCGCTTTCGCTCAGCACATGGGCAATCGCAGTGGCGCCGGAATGCTTGCCGATGACGATACGCCGGCAGCGGCCCACGAGAGCCGGATCGAGCCCTTGATAAGTACGCGAGTCCTTCAGCAGCCCTGCGACGTGAATGCCGGATTCGTGGGTGAAAACATCGGCGCCGACGACCGGCTTAATGGCCGCGGTCTGCCGGCGGGCGGCCCAAGCCACCTGGGCGGCGAGGTCGGGCAATGCGGTCAGCTCGATGCCGGTATCCGCGCCGTCGAAGACCGCCATCGCGGCGGCCACCTCTTCCAGCGCGGCATTGCCCGCACGCTCACCGAGCCCCAGGACGGTGACGGACGCATGGCGCGCGCCTGCGCGGATCGCGGCCAGCGTGTTGGCGGCAGCAAGTCCGAGATCGTTGTGCGCATGAAATTCAAGGTCGATTGGAGACTGCGCCACGAGCTGGGCGACAAGTTCGAAGGTCGAAAACGGGTCGAGAACGCCGACTGTGTCGGCTAGCCTGACGCGGCTTGCGCCGGCGCGTGCAGCCGTCTCGATGACGCGGGCGAGATGATCTCGATTGGCCCGCGAGGCATCCTCGCAGCCCACCGCGACGAAGAAGCCGGCGGCGGCTGCGCGCCTGACCATATGCTCGATGACCTGGAGCGCTCCCGCCTTATCGAGGCCGAGCTTGGCGGCAAGTTGGATGTCCGACGCAGGCAGCGATAGATTCACGGCGTGGACGCCGCTCTCGATCGCTGCATCGAGATCCAGCGACGTCATCCGGCACCAGGCCATGAGCCGAACCGGGAGACGCCGCGCGACCACGGCGCGAATTGTTTCGATCTCGTCGGCGCCCATGACCGGCGTGCCGATCTCGATCTCTGTGACGCCGGCCGCCGCAAGAGAGTCGGCGATCTCCAGCTTTTCCGTCGTGGTAAAGGCGACGCCGGGCGCCTGCTCGCCATCGCGCAAGGTCGTATCGTTGAGAAAGACATGACGGGTCATGAACGGTAGCCGGTTCTGCTGCCGCTCAGGCATAGACCGGATTGAACGTCTTCGGAGCTTCGCTTACCCGGCCCAGAACTGGGAAAGCCACGCAGCTTCTCCACGATTGCCGGCATGACCTCGAGCACCCGGTCGACGTCCGCTTCGCCGTTGTCCCGCGCCAAGGAGAAGCGGACTGCCGCGTGTGGCGTTTTCATCGCGCTCAGGACATGGCTCGGTTCCAGAGAGCCGGAGGTGCAGGCAGAGCCGGAGGAACACGCGATGCCCACGCGGCTGAGGAGGAGTGGAATTCCATCACTTTCGACATGTTCGAAGGAGATGTTTGCGGTGTTGGGCAACCGTTCCAGGGGATCTCCAGTGACACAGGTGCTTGGGATGCGCTGGAGAATCCCGTCCTCTAAACGGTCGCGGAGCGACTTTACCCGTGTGGTCTCGTCGTGCATGAATTTCAAGGCGAGTTCGGCCGCCATGCCGAGCCCGACTATGCCGGGCGTATTCTCGGTGCCAGCACGCCGGTTGTGTTCTTGGTGGCCCCCCTTGATCAGCGAGTGGAAATTGACGCCACGTTTTACGAAAAGCGCGCCGATCCCTTTCGGCCCGTGCAGCTTGTGGCCGGAGAGCGACAGCATGTCGATTGCGGTCGACTTCAGGTCCATCGGAAGCTTGCCGACCGCCTGCACAGCATCGGTATGGAAAAGGGCGCCCACTTCCTTGGCCAACTCGGCAAGCCTGGCGACGGGGAAGATCACACCAGTCTCATTGTTCGCCCACATTATCGAGACGATTGCCACCTGTGGGGTGAGGGCGGCCATATAGGCGTCGAGGTCGAGCCGGCCACGGCAATCCACCGGGATCCTGTGCACCTTGACGCGGCGGGTCTTCTCAAGATGCGCGCAGAGCGTCAGCACGGCGGGATGCTCGACCGCGGACGTAACGATCTCGGTTCGGTTGGGCGCCGCCTCGAGCGCCGAAAGAAGCGCTGCATTGTCGCTTTCTGTCCCACCCGAGGTGAAGGTGATCTCATCGTCGAACTCCGCGCCGATCAGAGCTTGCAACTGCCTCCGCGCCTTTCTCACCGCCGCACTGACTGAGGCGCCAAGAGCGTGCGCCGACGAAGGGTTGCCGAATTGATCCCTAAAGAACGGCAACATCGCTTGCACGACCTCAGGATCGACCCGTGTGGTTGCGTTGTTGTCGAGGTAGACAGGTTTCATGTGCGATCCTCAGTTGACCGGAATGACGCGAGCGCGCGACCGCCTCATTGAGCCTCTGGCGTATGCCGTTGATGATGATGGGCCCGAACTGGCAGCCGGCGCGGACGCCCGAGAGTTTGACGTAGACCGGATCGGCGTCCACATGGACAAGTCCGCAGTCGCCGCCGTCAGCCCGCGGGTAAGGACGCCCGAACGCGATAACGTTATCGATAAGCCGAATTTGGCGCAGCGGCGCGATTTGGCCGCAAGCAGCTCGGGTGCCACCAGGAACCGAGCTGTTTCGGGAGGCGACGTTCTTTGCATCCTACCTGAAGCGATTGCCGGTCCCAAGATCGGCTTCGACCTTGCCTTGTTCTTGAGGACAGGGACATCTGTTGTGCCGGCCATATAAGCCTCCTCTGCCGCAAATGAGTCCGTCGGCGGCAATCGCTCCATGGACCCGCACAGGCGCTTCGGGCGATCAACTGAAGGACTTGCCGCAGCCGCACTTCTCGCGCGCGTTGGGGTTATCGAAGACAAAGCCGGAAGATTCGAGCCCGGTGAGGAAGTCGACGGTCATGCCGGCGACATGCGGTTGGGAGCCCGCGTCCACGAACAGCTTGATCCCATCTGTCTCGGTGATCGCGTCGCCATCGCGCGACACGCTCTCCAAGCCCATTAAGTATTTGAAGCCGGCGCAGCCGCCGGCCTGGACTATGATGCGAAAGCCTTCCGCCGGCTCGCTGGCGCGGGAAAGAGCAGTCTTGATGGCCGCAACAGCGTTGTCGGTGAGCGTAATCATGGCTCCATTCTCCTCAGTCCGGGACCTGCTTGCGCATCACGTTGCATGCACCGTGCCAAAGCGAAAAAATGTTTCAACACAGCGCGGCATCTCTGACACTGCGGTGGTTCTTGTGAGTCCATTGCTGCGAAGGTGTCGGCCAACCGACACGTACTGTCGGGTTTGTCGGGTCCGCCACGCGGGATGTTGGGCCTGAGTTGTTGGCTGAACTCACATTGAACCAAGACCATTACAGAAGACTTCTTCTGAGCTTGCTTCGGCGCAATTGGCACGGTTTTTGAAGCTCCACTGGCGAGGCGGCAAGAGACTGCCGATCCACAATCGTGTCGTGGGTGCCCTCGCGATCGATGGGGCGAAGCAAGGGAGCAACATGTCAGGACTGGGTCAGATACGCTTTGTTTGGCAAAGCAGCGCCGCCCGTGGCATCCGAATGCCCGATTGGCCGATTGCGACAACACCCACAATCGGTCACCACCGCCCAGTGGCCGCCGACCGGCTCGATGGGATTCCATCGGCATGTGCCTGCTCGTGTCACTCGGGTCTCGCCGCTCCGATAGCACCCCCGGTTTTCGCGCGGGTGCGACGACGTGCGCACGCTGTCCAGCGACACTTTGTTCACGGGCCAGCAGCAGATCAGGGTCGAGCATTACGGCGCGCCCTATCGGCTGAAGATTCACCGGCAGGGCAGCTGATCCTCACACGTAGGTGGAAGCAGGGGTAAGACATGGACCAGCGCGAGAAACCGTCGCCGGACGAAATCCGGCGGGCGTGCGAAGACAATCCGAAAATCCGGGAGCATGATCTCGCCGCTCGATTGGGCATTTCGGAAGCCGAATTGGTCGCGGCGCATTGTGGTCACGGCGCGGTGCGCATCGAGCCGCGCGTCGATGATCTGCTGACCGGCCTCGAATCGGTCGGCGAGGTGATGGCGGTCACCCGCAACCAAAGTGCCGTGCACCAAAAGATCGGCGTCTACGACAAAGTGGTCACCGGCAACCCGCATGCCATGGTGCTCGGCGACGAGATCGACCTGCGCATCTTCCCGAAAGCGTGGGCGTATGGCTTCGCCGTCGAGAAGCGCGAGGGAGCCGAGATCCGCCGCAGCCTGCAATTCTTTGATGCCACCGGCGAGGCGATGCACAAAGTACATCTCAGGCCCGCCTCGAACCTGCAGGCCTATCAGAATCTGGCGGCAGAGCTCGCATCCTCCGACCAGGAGCCGATCATATCGGTCGAGGCGAGCGGGGCGCGCGATAACGCAGTGAGTCCAGACCAAGCCGCCACGGTCGACGACCTACGCGAGCACTGGAGCCGGCTGAGCGACGTGCATCAGTTCTACCATATGTTGAAGGCACTGAAGCTCAGCCGCTGCCAGGCGATGCGTATGGCCGACGAGGATTACGCCTGGCTGCTCGACAATGATGCCGTTGGCGCCCTGTTCCAACAGGCGGCCGAAGACGAGATGCCGATCATGTGCTTTGTCGGCAATCATGGTTGCATCCAGATCCATTCCGGCCCGATCAAGTCGGTCAAGCAGATCGGGCCGCGGATCAATGTGCTCGACGAGACCTTCCATCTGCATCTTAGGACCCATCACATCCGCGAGGTCTGGGCCGTGCGCAAGCCGACGAGGGACGGTCACGTCACGTCCATTGAAGCCTATGGCGCCGACGGCAAGATGATCGTCCAGTTCTTCGGCACGCGCAAGGAAGGCGAACGCGAGCGCAGCGACTGGCGGTTTCTGGCCGAGAGTCTGCCACGCGTTCCCGGTCCGACCGACCGGGATGTGTAGAGTGCCGACAGGCCCTCGGATTGAACCGGCCGCCATAGGACTCGGCACCACGTTCCGACAGCGGCTCGCGAGGAAATATAGGTCCATGTGCGATAGAGCTTGCCGTGTTAGCGCATACGCACGGTCAGGTGTGCACGCCGGAATTGACCGCATCGATACAGTCAGGCTCGTCGCCGGCCGGATCGCTGCGCACGAGTGCATCGCTCGTCTGACCGGAAATCCTTGCAGCGGCTACAACAACGCATATGCCATCAGCGCCGAACCGAAGCGGAAGCGCGGCCGGGTCTTGTCGGACCGCACCCGAACCTTGCGCTGGATCGCGTCGTTGCTCAATCCGGGCCGTGCGAGCGATCTCCTCGCTCGTCGACCGGAAGGCTGTGCAGCAGCAGCCAAGCCGAACAGCCCGATGTCGCGGACTCGACAAAACCGACCACGGATGTCGGTTGTCGGACGTTGTCCTAAGAATGATGGACAGGTGATCATCAGCGGCGGGCCTAGTGCAGGCTGGCATTGCTTGGTGCAGCGCCATGGGTACGCCTATCCGGCACGCGACTTGCTTCGACAATTTGATCAGCAGGGCATCAGCAGTGCGTCACGGAGCTCAGAGGTGATTGACCAGCCTCTCAACCCTAACGGGGATAAGCGGCGGCTTTGCTTCATGACCGCAGCGCGGCGGAGATGCCCCTTCTGATCGACTTCGCAACCGATCTCATCCGCGCTGGTGCAGGTGGGCTGTATCAGGCGACAGAATCTAGAAGGCGCCCGACAAGAGACGTGCCCATGCTGGAAATCGACTTTATGAACAGCGGTGCAATCTCAATCGAGCCATGAACGCCAATGTAGAGAAAACAAAATGGCGACCAACCCCGTTCCAGATCATGTCCCGCCCGAAATGGTGAGGGACTTCAGCCTGTTTACATCGCCAGGGATGCCACCAACACCCAACGGGGATCCACACGCAGCTGTCGCTTGCGTACATGACGGGCCTCCGATCTTTTACTCCCGCTACAACACGCAAGATGGCCGGGGTACCTGGGTCATCACCCGTGCCGCGGACCAGCGGAAGGTGCTGCAGGACGCAGAGACTTTTTCCAGCCATCGCAGCATCTTCTCCTCCATACTGGGTGAAAACTGGCCGACGATCCCGCTTGAGCTCGATCCACCGGCCCATGGCGTCTTTCGCTCACTGCTCAATCCGCTGCTTTCGCCAAAGCGGGTGTTGGCTTTGGAACCGGCTGTCCGCGAACGGGCGGTCGAGCTGATCGAAAGGATCGCCGCGTCGGGCACAAGCTGCGACGTGATGAAGGATTTTGCCTTTCCTTTCGCGGTGAGCACCTTTCTTCGCTTTCTGGGGTTGCCCGATGACCGACTCGATACATTCGTCGGCTGGGGGAAAGATCTGCTCCACGGCGACGATAAGGAACGACCTGTGGCTGCCCGGACGATCGTGGCATTCATCGACGAACTTGCAGCCATGCGCCGCCAGGAGGCGGTTGACGATTTCATGAGCTTTATCGTGCAGGCACAGGTCGAGGGCCGCCGGCTGACGGACACCCAAGTCCGCGGCATCGGCGTGCTTGTCTTCGTCGCTGGGCTCGACACGGTCGCAGCAGCTATAGGCTTTGACTTGGCGTACCTCGCGCGCAACCTCAAAGATCAGCAATTGCTGCGGAGCGAACCGGACCGCATCCCGCTCGCAACCGAAGAATTGCTGCGGGCCTATCCGCCCATTCAGTTGATCCGCGTGGCAACGAAAGATATCGACTTCGAAGGCGCGCCGATCCGGAAGGGGGACTATGTTTCCTGCGCCACGATGATTGCCAATCGTGACCCGGCGGAATTCAAATGCCCCAACACGATCGATTTGGAGCGGGAGGACAACCGCCACGCCGCCTTTGGCTATGGTCCCCACCGTTGCCTTGGGTCACACCTTGCCCGGCGGGAGATTGTCATTGGCCTGGAGGAGTGGCTGGCGCGCATCCCAGCTTTCAGGATCAAGAGGGGTACGGCACCCATAACCACTGGCGGCCATGTGTTCGGGATCGAAAATTTGATCTTGGACTGGTCCTAGGCCCGCCCGCGACGGGCACAGACAATGGAGGCAGCGCCATGCGCATCATCGTCCAAAGTGCCAAATGCCAGGGTCACGCGCGATGCGCGGCGCAAGCGCCGGACATCTTCAAGCTTGATGACGAGGGTTACATCCTGCCTGGTGACATTGAAGTTGCGGGAGGGGAGGAACTGCGTGCATCGCGAGGCGCGCGATCCTGTCCTGAACGTGCGCTGGAACTCACCCGCTGACGCTTTGAATCAGACGTCATTCAACCGGGAGTCTGGCGGGGCTTGAATGGGGTCGACCATGTGGCCGCACTGGAAAGGACGGCACGCGACCTCTGTCCCAGCACGGTCCACGTCCAACTCCGCGGGGGCATTCCCGGCGCCGAGGTGTTCCCCATGAGGCGCAAACAGCAGGGCGGGGGTTCGCGAAACACCTCTTCCAATCACAGAATTTGCGACAGAGCCGATGGACCAGACGAAAATTACCGAACTACTCGACCGCGAGGCGATCCGCGACTGCCTCTATCGGTACTGCCGCGGAATAGACCGCGCGGATGAAGCGGCGCTCCGCAGCGCGTATTGGCCCGATGCGCATGACAATCACCGGGCAAATTGCGGCTCGGCAGAGGGCTTCATCCGGTTTGCGCTCGGCGTCTTCAAGAGCGGACCCCGCAACATCCATAAGATCACAAACGTCCTGATCGAATTCATCGGCGGGGCAGAGGCCGCGGTCGAGAGCTATTTCACCGCGCTGCAACGCGGACCGGACAACGACGGAGAAGTACGCCAGGCGCTCCTCTGCGGCCGATACTGCGATCTGTTTCACAAGAGGGAGGGGGAGTGGCGGATTGCCGAACGGACAGTGGTCTACGATTGGCTCGAGGAGCAGATCCCACCAGCGGTCATTGAAGCAGAACGGTTCGGCCCGCGACAGCCTATTGGAGCACCGCATCCGCACGATCCGGTTTACACGCTTAAGAAGCGTCGCATTCCTTCTCGCCCTGATGCCTTCAGAGGTTTCGAGTGGGAGGCCGCATCGGCAGTGGGGGCAACAGAGTATAACAATTTTGCAATGCCACAGCGATCCCGGCGAAAGCCTGCCCGGTGAGGATGCGGCCGATAGGAGTGCCCTTTTCTCCCCGCGACGGCGTCACGGTGACAGCGTTCTTCTCTGTCGCCCCGAGCCCGCCGACGACGCTGGTGTGCATCGATTTGCGGGACCTCCGCAGAGCCGCTCATCGGGGCAAGCGCCTGTCCTCGGCGGATCCCTCACCAGCTCCGGCTGTCAAATCGAGAGTTGGACCGCTGCCGGAACCCACGAACGCCCATATGGGCCTGCAACTGGCCGTTAGCCTAGAACAACGCACTGGGTCGGCTCGGGGCATCAGGTGCTCGTCTTTGCTGATACGTCTATACAGACCTCACCGGAGTGCAGGCGTCGCGCAGTGCCGCCAGGATAGCAATTGCGTAAAGGCGCCGATGCGGTTTGCCTTCCAAGAAGATCAGTCTCCTGGTCTGTTCCAGCAGTCAACTGGATCCTCGGGTACCCCGCAGCTAGACTATTCTGCGACTTCAGCGAAGGGGTACGCGCTATCCAGAAGCGGGCGCATATGTCGTCGGGGACCGAGGATATCCTGGCCGCGGCCGTTCCAGAAGAGGCGCACCAGATCTGATCAAGCAGATCAAGCCCCACCACTTAAACGCGAGACGATCGGGTCCGTCGTACTCGCGACGCGGCGGAGTGCTTCATTCCGGACGTCCTTGCGAGCGTCGAAGCAGCCGCAGTTCCCCATTGGACGAGGCCATCTGCAAACGCGATGGTATCGTCCAAAATATTATATTGGCGAACTGAACACCACGTCGCGCATACTTGCAGCTAGCAGGACAAACGCCCATGCGGCCTGTAGAGATATCTTCGAGTGCCTACAATGAGCGAAATACCACACCTTCCTTCGATCTCGATACCACTGGCGTGATCAGGGGGCCTGCTGGTCGGTGGTGAAGAGGACGCGGCGCCTGGTCCTTCGGCTGCAGATAGTCCGCTGAGGCACCGGATAAAACCTGCTCTGCCTGCCGGGAAGCCCGTATGAGTGGTTCGAGTGATCTTGCAAATGAACGTCCCGAGGACGGGCTTTCAAGCTTTGTCATGAAGGAGGTGCCATGCACATGGCTAATGCGATGCGGCAACGGTGAAGCATGTATGTCGCCAGTAAATGCTAGCATCGAAGTCGTTGGCGAATGTACAGTTTCGTCCAAATGTGCGATACGTTCGATTTGTGCAAGTAACACTTGGAAAGTGTTGCACAAAAGAGACGTATAATTATATAAAGCTGGCAAGCTAAACTTTAAACTTGCACAAATGAGCGTCACGGATACCGTCCCACTGTGAAGCGTGCACTTGCGATGTGCGTCTGTTTCGATCGTGGGGGGCAAGACGGTCGTCCATTGATGTTCTTCCCTTTTTTATTGAGAGGCAAAAGTTGAAGCCGCAAGACGGCTGCTAGGTTGCGAGCAAACGAAGACGCAATACATCGCCGTCCTCCAAACTTCATGTCTTCAACGCTCTTCGGCGGCTTGCTGACGGCGTGCTATTGGGAAAGCCAGATATGTCCGCGTCGAGTGATCTTGGGGATGAAAAGCGCCAGACCGAGCTTTCAAGCTTTGTCATGAGGGAGGTGCAGCGCATTCTTGCCCAATGCGATGAGGCGAAGCAGGGTGACAAGGCTGCTGTTGGGCCTTCGGGTTCTCCTTCCAACGAATTGACCGCCGTGGCCGCCGAATTTCTTGGTAGGCTCGAGGCCGAAGCAGCGCGACGGCTAAACGCCCAGGCGGGTGAGATCGCTTCGCGACCCCGGGCAGCCGATCATCCGCTCGGGCATCCGGTTCTGAAAGATTGCCCGAGAGAAGGCGCGCGCATTTCAGAATGGGCCGGTCCAGTTGCGGGGTCGACGCATCTCGAGAGACGTTTTGGAATACCGCGGTCCACTTTGTATTGGTGGCAGCAACACAATGATGTGGTTGCCTTTCGGAGAGGCTCCCGCAAGCATGTATTTCCCCTAGCTCAGTTCATCGACGGGAGGCCTATGCCCGGAATCAGGCAGGTCCTTTCCTCGATCTCCGATCCCAGACTGGCTTGGCTGTGGCTGATCAGCCCCTCGCCTCTTCTCAAGGATCGCGTTCCTATCGAATTGCTCAGAGAAGGTATGAACACAGAAGTTGTTTCATCGGCCGCCCAGGCTATTTCTCTGATTGGACCTATCTGACGATTGGCCGGACGCCGGTGGATGCTCGCGCACATTCTATACGTGCGTAAACACCAACTGTCCCAATTGTGCGATTTGTTCAAATGTATAGTTGTCCAATTTGTGCAAGTAATATTGAAGAATTAGTGACATTAACGCAACTGATACTTCGATAAGTGGTTGGCAAACGGAATTTGAACTTGCACTAATTCGCCCGGTGAATAGCGTTGGAGCCGGGAAGGATGCATTGCGATGCGCATCTTTTTCGATCGTGGGGACAGGGAGCGGTTCGTCCATCGACGTCCTCGCCCTTTTCAAATCAATGAATGGAGATCAAGCATGAACATCAAGAGCCTTCTTCTCGGCTCAGCTGCGGCCCTGATCGCAGTTTCCGGTGCGCGCGCCGCCGACGCCGTCGTCGTCGCCGAGCCG
The DNA here is from genome assembly GCF_040322355.1 of Mesorhizobium sp. M0145. Lineage (NCBI taxonomy): Bacteria > Pseudomonadati > Pseudomonadota > Alphaproteobacteria > Hyphomicrobiales > Phyllobacteriaceae > Mesorhizobium > Mesorhizobium sp. M0145. Next base: position 44,213 of record NZ_JAMYTK010000022.1, on the reverse strand, counting down.
GAACCGGCCGAATACGTCAAGATCTGCGACGTCTATGGCTCGGGCTACTTCTACATCCCCGGCACCGAAACCTGCCTGCGCATCGGCGGCTATGTCCGTTACGACATCAGCGCTGGCGACGTCGGCAGCTTCGATGGCGCACGTTCGACAGACGTTCTCAACGGCAAGGACCAGGGCACCTGGCACAAGAACGCCCGCTTCGCGCTGAGGACCTGGACTGGCCAGGAAACCGAGCTCGGCACGTTGAAGACCTACACCGATACACGCTTCAACTTCGGCAATTCCGCTTACTACGCTGGAGAAGACGGTAATCCCGCCCACAACAAGGGCGCTTCGCTGAATTATGCCTGGATCCAGCTTGGTGGGCTCCGCGTCGGTTTGGATGATTCGGCGTTCGATACTTTCATTGGCTATGCCGGCAACGTTCTCAACGACACCATTGTTCCGTACGGCGATTTCTCCACCAACGTCATCCAGTACTACTTCGAGGCCGGCAACGGCTTCTCGGCCGTGGTCTCGCTCGAAGAAGGTTCGGTGGACGTCAACAATGTCTTCTACGTGGGCACGATCGATAGCTATGTTCCGCATGTCGTCGGCGGTGTGAAGTACACGCAGGGTTGGGGCGCCATCAGCGGCGTTGTTGCTTATGACAGCAACTACGAAGAATGGGCCGGCAAGGTTCGTGCTGACTTCAACGTGACCAAGGAGCTGTCGCTGTTCGCTATGTTCGGCTACGGCACCGACAAGAATTCGCTCGACTTCGCCAACGGTCGCGACTTCTACAAGCAGTGGGGCGGTCACTGGGCTTGGTGGGCCGGCGGCACCTACAAGTTCAACGAAAAGACCTCGTTCAACCTCCAGGTGTCGGGTGATCAGGACAAGAACTATGGCGTGGCGGCTAACGTCGCTTACGACGTCGTCCCCGGCCTCACGGTCACCGCGGAAGTTGACTACGATCACTTTGGTCACTTCAACGACGGCACCCCGTTCGGCAACTGGACCGCTGCCGACAAGAAAAACAACGTTGGCGGCCTCCTCCGCTTCCAGCGCTCATTCTGAGGATTGAAGGGCCCGTTGCCGCGTTCGAACCGGTAACTGCGAGCCTTCAATTTGCGGCTGAACCATTGTGGTGAGCCTTGAAGAGGTTGTCGGCGGATTGCTTGATCACGGACCTCCAATCCGAGCATTTCGTCGATGAGAAGGGCGCCCTGCTCCCGGGCGCCCTTTTTTAACTGTCATCAGACTCTCTCCCGGGGGAACTGTGGGTAAGAAACAACGCATCGTCCTGCTGGCAGCTGTTTTGGCGTCTGCCTTTGGCTTTTTTTGCTGATCCTGATCCTGCAGATGGTCAGTTTTTTGATTGACTAGCAGGCTGTTGAAGAAGTCTGACGTATTGCCTTGAGGATGGCCTCGTCGCCGTTGTGGTAGGCGAATGTGATCTCCATCGAGCCGTCGTCGAGCAATTCGGCATAGCCATCGCCTGTGACTTCATCCATCTCGTCACACCCGGCCCATGTGAAGTGAACTATCGAGAGGCTGTAGCTCAGATCGAGACCGGCTTGCAGGGCGCCAAAGGCGATCTCGCCGTTGTTGTCGGTCCGATGGCGATGGTTGCGGGTCCACCGAGGTTCAGGTAACCGCGATCCCACAGATCGGCTTCGATGATCCGCCAGCGGCCGATCAGTTGGCAGCCTGCGGGCACGGTCATTTCGACGCCGCCAAGAGCTTGGGCAGCCGCACCAGATTGTGGGCGGCAGCCGCGAAGGTGAAGGCCCACCCAACGCGGTCGCGGCCGCGCAATTTGGTCTTCTCCTGCCCAGCGACGGTTTTGATCCAGCCGAACGCCTCTTCGATGCGCTTTCTGATGCGCTGGCTGACGGCATAGCCACCGTGGCGCGTGGTGCGGCGATCGATCGCCGAACGACGGCCGTTCGTGTTCTGCGCTACGTGGGGTGTCACCTTCATCGAGCGCAACTCGTTGACGAAGTCCTCTGCGTCATAGGCCTTGTCGGCACCGAGCGTGACCGCCCGCGGCCGGTCGGCACGAGGTTCGATCATGTGCAGGGCCGCCACCCGCTCGGCATGTCCGTCGGCCAGCGTCAGACAGGCTTCCACCAGCAGGCCGTGGCGGTTCTCCATCAACCCATGTCCCATGAAGCACAACCTGGCCTCCTTGCCCCGCCCTTTGCGGTAGAGCCTGGCGTCGGGGTCGGTAGTCGAGGTGTGCGTCTCGTTCGATCGCCTCTCGCGGTGGAAGTCCGCTTCCGCATTGCGTCCGCCGCCGTCTGCCGGCGGTTCGCCATGACCGCCGCTTGGGCCGCCCTTTGGCTTGACGCTCTTCATCGAAGCCCAGGCCTCGATCAGCGTGCCGTCGACCGAGAAGTGATCCGTGGACAGGAGCTTCTTGACTTTGGGTTGCGCCAGCACGGCCGCCAGGAACTTCGCCGCGATATCGCCCTCCAGCAGCCGGTCACTGTTTTTGGAGAACACCGAATGGTCCCAGGCTGCGTCGTCGACGCCGATGCCGACGAACCAGCGGAACAGGAGGTCGTATTCCAACCGTTCCATCAAAAGCCGCTCCGAGCGGATCGAATAGAACGCCTGCAAAAGCATCGCTCGCAGCAGCTTCTCCGGCGGGATAGATGGCCGTCCGATCGGCGAATATAGCGCCGCGAACTCACGCTCCAGCCTCGACAGGGCTTCAGTCAGGATCGTCCGGATCGCCCGCAATGGATGATTGCGCCGAACCCGGACCTCAAGGTCCACGTAGCTGAAAAGTTCGCCAGTTCGATCGTCGCCGCCGCGCACTCGTCACCTCCGAATCCCTTCGGAGCCAGTGAATCATTGCTGCGGTCTGGTGGCGAGGGCCTTTTTCAACAGCCTGCTAGGCACGCGCAAGCGGGATCGATCGCGCATAGACACGCGGAAGTTTTTTTCGCCAGCGAAACCCCGACGACCTGATGGGGAGTCGCGCCAGCAGGGTGGGCGCCACGTCCAGTGCCACCGACAAGGCCTACGATGCGCAGGACTTCACGAGTTACGTTGATGAAGGTGACGCCGCACGTGGCGCAGAACACCAACGGGCGCCGTTCGGCGATCGACGGTCGCACGACGCGGCACAGCGACTATGCGGTCAGCCAGCGCATCCGCAAGCGCATTGAGGAGGCGGTTCGGATGGATCAAGACGGTCACCGGACAGGCGAAGACGAAGTTGCGCGGTCGCGATCGCGTCGGATGGGCCTTCACCTTCAGCGCCGCCGCCTACAATCTCGTGCGGCTAGCGAAGCTGCTGACGGTGCCGATATGACCGCGCCTGCTGGCTATCAACAGATCGGCCGCTGGCGGATCATCGAAGCTGACCAGTGGGATCGAGGCTATCTCGACCTCGGCGGACCCGCCACGATCACCATCGGGGCCGACAACCACGGTGAGATCGCCTTGGCGCCCTGCAAGCCGGCCTGATCTCGGGTACAGCCCCTCAATGGTCTTCTTCACATGGGCCGGTTTCGATGAGATGGACGAAGTCACCGGCGACGGCTCCGCTGAATTGCTCGACGACGGCACGATCGAGATCACCTTCGCCTATCACAACGGCGACGAGGCTATCCTCAAGGCCAAACGTGATCCTTCTTCAACAGCCTGCTAGCACGAGGCCGTCACCGATGTCCAAGGCGCGCCATGATTTCAGCTTGTCAGCCGCATGGTTTTTTGGTCGCTTGCGGCAAGAAGGGAACTAGGAAAACGACTTCTTTTTTGTCGCGAATTTGGGCTCCCAGCGGCGCCGCTGTATCGAGGCACCTTTCTGCCACCGCATTTTGCGAGCTAAGCAGAAATTTCACTCAATGAATACTTTCCATCTCGTTGACGCGCAGCGTGACTGTACTCATTGTATTGTGGCGCACGGGTCCGCAATAAATCAATGAAAGACATCAAATGAACCACCCATTTCGGCGGCCGCCGGTGGTCGACATATCAGCGATCAGCCAAGTGGGCTATGTAGGACCAGCCGGAACGTGGACGCATCAAGCTACACTCGATATCTTCGGTGATTCGGTCAAGCTTGTCCCCCTCGAGGCAGACCTCTTTGCCGCCTATGAAACTGGCGAGGTCGAGGCGCTGTGTGTTCCTGTCGCCACGTCGCTAGACGTCATGTTCCGAGGCGGAGAACGGTGGCCCGCCCTTTCGTGCGATTAAAAGACGAGGGTTGCTTCTCTATTCGGCGTATTGAGGTCAAGCGCTTTTCGAGCCTTCCGCTTCGCCGGCGCTGCGCATCTTTCGCGGGGTCTTGCTTCTCTCCGGGATCGGCTGGCCTTACCCTTAATGGGGATTCAGGAGAATGAGGTGGAACAATCTCGGAAGCGTCCTGATCGTTGTGATGCGACCGGTACTGCAACCCTCGCGAACTCACCTCATTCATCGTCCCCGCGAAGGACGCCCCTTTTCCACCGGCAGGTGGAATCTTATGGGGTGATCCTTGTCACCCTGGCTCTGCGATCATGTTTCATCTCCGCGTTCGACTGTTGGCGACCATCTCCTCGTCCCGACCTTCTTTGCGCTGGCCGCCCGCGCGCAGGTGGGTCGTCAAGGGCCACGGGCCCATCGCGCAGCGACTTGCCCTTGACGGGCCACGCGCACGGCGGCAGGCTGCAATGGTCGGGCGCACGATCAGGCGGCCTTCGGCATGATGTCTTGTCGTGTCCAGCGGAACTCTGTGCCGCGCGCCACATGCGATGCATGATCACCGCCAGCCGACGGGCCAATGCGATAATGGCCTTTGTCGGCCGCGCCGCCTGGCGACATTCATCGCCCACGCCTTCAGCCACGACCATTTCGTCACGCGCGTCGGCAGCGTCTGCGCGGCTTCGTAAAGCAGCGTTCGCATCATGCCATCGCCGCAGCAGGAGATCCGGCCGATGCGGCGGCTTTCGACCGACTCATGGAGCACCGGCGTCAGCCCCAAGATCGGTCCGACCGCCTTGGAATTGCGGAAGCGGGCCGGAATGTCGATGGTCGCGGTATAGGCCAGCGCCACCACCGGACCGACGCCCGGTATCGTCGCCAGCCGCCGGCAGACCTCGTTATCCCGGACGATCGCCAGAAGCTTGCAGTGAAGCGCCGCAAAATTCTCGCGCAGCTTGCGGCGCGCATCGAGCAGCGGCTCGACGATCTCGGCCAGGTCGGGCATGCCTTCGGTGAGCTCGCGGATACGGTGTTCGAATTTGACGGCGCCGACCATGCCGACCTTGAGGCCGAAGTTGCGCAATAGCCCGCGGATGTCTTTCTCGATGGCGATCGCCTTGTCCTGCAAGAGCTTGCGCGCCGTCAGCAGTGCCCGGCGCTTCTGGCTCGTCAGCGTCTTGACATGGACCGGGCGGAACAGGTTGACCCGCATCATCTGGGCAATGCCACGGGCATCAATGCGGTCGGATTTGTTCGGCTGCGCCTCCAGGAATGCCTTGGTGTGGCGGGTCTCGATGCAGATCACCGGCAGGCCGGCTTCGGCCAGGCCGCTGAACAGCCATTGCGACAGCGGTCCGGCCTCGAGGCCGATCCGCTCTAAGGTCCAGGCCAATCCGAGAGCACCCGCACAAGATCCTCGGGATGGCTCGGCACCTTCATCTCCCGGCAGATCTTGCCTGTTTCGTCGACAATGCAAATTGCAGTCTCTTTCACGGAGACATCCAATCCTGCATAATGTTTCATGCTGCGCTTCCTCCTTCTGATGCTAGTGGCTGCGCCATGCAGAACCACGTTTAACCATCGGCCTCGAAGCGCAGCACCTTCAAGCCTTATCCACCATGCCATAGTCGCCCGAAGATGAGGCTCAAGCCGAATACCCCATCTCGGATGGGCCGAGCCGATCCTCACGCACGGAGAGCGAGCCATGGGAGAGTATAGCGAAGCATTTGTCGCGTTTGATGTAGCCAAGAAGAAGCACGCGGTTGCGATCGCGGAGGGCGGCCGCACCGGCGAGGTCCGGTTCGTCGGCGAGGTCGAGAATAGTTCGGCGGCGATAGAGCGGACGATCAAGAAGCTGGGAAGAAAGTATGATCGACTGCACGTCTGCTTCGAGGCTGGGCCGACGGGTTGTGGGTTGTGCCGGCAGGTCCGCGATCTTGGTCACGACTGCATGGTGGTTGCGCCGGCCCTGATCCCGAAGCGGCCGGGCGAGCGCGTCAAGACCAACCGGCGGGACGCGGTCACGCTGGCGCGACTGCATCGGGCGGGCGAACTGATCGGGGTGTGGGTGCCGGACGTAGTCCACGAGGCTGTCCGCGATCTGGTCCGAGCCCGCGAAGCCGCAGCCGACGACCTGCGCCGCAAACGCCAGCAGCTGCTCTCATTCCTTCTGCGCCATGGGCGGATCTACCAGAACGGCGGTCATTGGACATTGGCGCACCGGCGCTGGCTTGCCCGACAGAACTTCGAGCATACCGCGCAGCAGATCGTGTTCCAGGAGAAGATCGACGCGATCGAGGACGCGGCTCAGCGACTACACCGCCTGGATGAGCAGTTGCGCGCCGTCGTGCCAACTTGGTCCATGGCGCGAGTCGTTGAGGCCTATCAGGCCATGCGCGGCGCCTCGTTCCTGGTCGCAGTGATATTTGCGGCCGAGATTGGGGATGTGCGTCGCTTCGATACGCCGCCGCAGTTGATGGCCTTTCTCGGCCTTGTCCCGGGGGAGCGCTCGACCGGTGACACGGTTCGCCGATCGAGCCTTACGCTCGCCGGCAATCGACGCGCCCGCCGCGCCCTGGTCGAAGCGGCATGGACTTACCGCTATCCTGCCAGGGTCAGTGAGACCCTGAGGGTGCGGCTCGAGGGGCTGCCCAAGGCCGTCCGCGATATTGCCTGGAAGGGGCAGCTCCGGCTCTGCGCCCGCTATCGTCGCCTCAGCGCCGCCGGCAAGAAGCCGCCGGTGGTCGTGGCTGCGATCGCACGCGAGATGGCCGCCTTCTTGTGGGCCATCGGCCGGGAGGTCGCGCCGTCATAGCCGGTCTCGACCCAACCCGCTGCACAGTGTTGGGGGTGGGGCCACGGTGGGGAACTCCCGTCGCTAGTTATGTGGCCAAGCCGATGCGCCCGACGCCCGCCCTCTAGACCGAGGACAGCCCCGAGACGAAGATACGGAAGGCCGGTACCCAACCCGCGGATGAGAGTCTGATCAACCGTCGTCTCTGAGCTCCACCCCCAGCCCTGTGCAGCTTCAGCCGGTCCGACTGCTTCGCAAACCTGCCAAGCAGGCGAGCTTTCCTTCAACCTTGACAGGGAACATGAGAGACTAGTGGGGACAACGCCTTATGTCGATGGTCTTCTGGCGTTGCGGTCGCTCTTCGTTGTAGCGGAATATCCTAAGATCTTGAGCTATAGCCTAATAGCGCCATCCACCACCACGGTCATGGGCCATCCCGTGGCCCTTGAAGAGGTTACCGACTGGCTTGATGAGAACATGCCTCATGTTTCGCGGGAGGCAAGGGCTGGGACCATCCACCATGTCGCTAGCTTGAACTCTCCGGCCGTCGCCTCGATAGGCCCGGGGCTCGGAGCGAAACTCTGCAATCTACACGAGCTGCGGACGGGTATCGAAGAGGGTTTACACAACGTCACGCGCTGGTGGGTGCTCGGTTGGGAGATACCTGCTTGCACCGGCTATGATCGGACGACCCTCCACCTTCGCACCCGGGAACAGGAATTTGGAAGCTTCATGCGAGATCTGGCGCAAAGCGGGATCGAGATCTTGAACATCTACGAACGTCCGACCTTCCAGGGATTGGATGATCATCACTACCTGATCGATGTGTCAGGTCATGCAAGTGATGAAAAAATGCGATCCTTTGTAAATGGACGCCGTCATCTTCGTATACTGGGGTCTTATCCCCGAGCGAGCGGTAGCAAATCCGGAGGTGTCGGAGAGGTGCGAAATCCTCAGCGTCTGCGGCGGCGAGGATACGATTTCGACGGCGAGCTCGATCGCATGATCATGGTTCTCGACCATTGCCGAGCTTTGCATTGGCTGCGGAGCCTGGCGCCCGCTTCTGCCCGAAGAACTGCCCGACCCATGTTGCGGCCGCCCGGTCGCTGCATGACTTGATAGGACAAACCAGGAGAACGGCACCATGTTTGCCCAACACTATGCCCGGCTCAGCACTGGCCAATGGCCGCAGATCGAGCTGGAGAGGAGGTTCGACCAGCATGTGCTTGCCTGTGTGCTTTCAAGTGCGCTCGAGGAGATCGAGGCCGGCGAGGCGACGGCGACGGAGGCAACCGGCCTTTCGCGCGCCGAGCTGCGCGATGTCCTGGCCCGCAGTTTCCCTGCTATTCCAATCAACGCGTTTGCCTTGGAAGAGGTGAGCGAGCCCGAGCCGGATCTGGAGGAAGAACTTCTACGTGGACTGCTGCTGGAGCATGCCCGGCCGGGCGACAAGGCGAGCGCCCGCTTCGCCAAGATCATCGCCCGGCGTGCCATGCGCAATGACCATCTCTGGCAGGACCTCGGCCTTTTTAATCGGACCGAGCTCGGCCGCCTGCTCGCCTCGCATTTTCCGACGCTGGCGGCCGGCAACACCCAAAACATGAAATGGAAGAAGTACTTTTACCGCAAGCTCTGCGAGGCCGAAGGTTTTTCGCTGTGCAGCGCGCCCAGTTGCCGGGAATGCAATGACTTCGAAAGCTGCTTCGGCCCGGAGGAAGGCGAAAGCCGCCTCACACGGATCAAGAACGGCATGGCCTTGGATTAAGAGCCGCTTTCGTCAGTCGTACAAGCGCCAGGGCTCGCGCCGCACCATATGTCTCTTGTCGAATGTCGAACTTTCGCCTTCGAGGATTTGAATGCTGTGCCTGCCGTCCACTTGCGCCTATGCTCGCTTCGGCGGTCGCCGTCATCATGGCGGAGCAGGACCCGACCCGCACCATCGCCGCCGAGCAACTGGTGTTCTCCGTGCCGTTGCTGCTCGCCTGCCTGGCCGGGCTCTATTCGGAGCGGGCCGGCGTCTTCGACACCGGGCTCGAGGGCAAGATGCTGGCCGGCACCTTTGCCGGCGCCTCGGCGGCCGCGGTTACAGGCTTGGCTCGGCTCGGCCTGGGCGCCGTAGCCACCGCCGTGTTTTTCGCGCTGGTGCACGGTTTCGCCTCGATCACCCATCGCGGCGACCAGATCGTCTTCGGCGTCGCCATCAATTTCATCGCTGCCGCGCTCCACCATCATTCTCGGCCAGGCCTGGTTCCGGCAGGGCGCGCGCCGGCGCTCTCTGAAGACTCGCGATTCGATTGTTGTGCCCAGCGCCGAAGCGGTGCGCGGCGTGCCGGTGCTCGGGCCGTCTATCCGACCATTCGCTGCTGGTCTATGTCGCGTCCCTGATGGTGCCATCTACCTGGTTGGTGCTGTTTAGCACCCGCTTCGGCCTAGGGCTTCGCGCGGTCGGCGAAAATCCGGGCACCGTTGATACCACTGGCATTTCGGTGACCTGGCTGCGCTATCGTGCGGCATCTTCATCGGCGTTCTGACGGGCATGGCCGGCACGTAGCTGTCGCGCCCCAGAATGCCGGCTTCGTGAAGGATATGACCGCCAGCAAGGGTTCCATCGTACTGCCAGCGCTCATCGTCGCCAAATGGAAACCGGTGCCGGCGAGGTTCGCCTGTCTGGCGGCGAAGGTCGCCATGGCCCGGAGGTGAAGCCGGCGAGGCGCTGGCGCTGGTCCATGAGATCGGAGGCCGACACGGAACAGGCTGCCGCGGCGGCGATCCAGTCGGCCTATACGCTCGGCGAAACGAAGCCTGCAACCGCCAAAGTAATCATGCGGAGGATCGCGCCGCGGCGTGCATGCGATTGCATCTCTCGTCCCGCTGCGCTGCTGAGGCCTCTTCTGTCAGGCGGCCTAGGTTTGGCGCTTCGGGCCGAGCAGGAACACTGTCAGGGCGGCGAGGAACGTGGCAACAGCACTGTAGGCAATGGCACTGGTAATCCCGGCGTTGTCCACCAATACTCCGCCGAAAATCGCGCCGGCTGCGATTGCCACTTGGAACGCTACGACCATCAGCACACCGGCGCTTTCGGCCTGCTCGGGAACGGCGCGCCGCACCATCCACGTCTGCAAGCCCACCGGCACCGCGCCGAAGGCAAAGCCCCACGCGGCAACCGCAATCGCCGAGGCCGAGGCCGATGCTCCCGCCGTCAGCAGCGAAACAGCGGCTATCGCTATGAGCAGCGGTGCAAGGGCCGCGACTGCCTTGAGACTGTACTCGGCCAGAAGCCCGCCGGCCAAATTGCCGAAGAATCCGCCGATGCCAAAAGCAAGCAACACAAGCGAGATCGTCTCGACATCCATCGCGGGAATCTTCTCGAGGAAGGCGCGGATATAGGTGACTCCGGCGAAGTGGCCGGAAGCGACCAGCAGGACCACCAAAAGCGCGACCTTGACCATCGGAATCTTGGCCACATCCAGCAGGCTGCGGAAGCTAGCCACTCCAACCGGAGGCAGCCTCGGAATGGTTATGAGTTGCACCAGCAGTGTAGCGGCGCCGAAGACTGCGGCGAGCATGAAGGCGCTTCGCCATCCCCAGATATCGCCGACATAAGCGCCGATTGGAGCTGCGCAAACGGTAGCGACGGAAACGCCGGTGAGAATGATCGACATGGCGCGCGGCAGGAGGTGGCTCGGAACGAGGCGCATCGCCAGTGATGCCGAGATCGACCAGAAGCCTCCGAGCGCTATGCCGAGCACGACGCGTGCAGTCAGGAGAACCGCCAGCGACCTCGCGCCGGCCGCTAGAACGTCCGACAGGATCAGTAGCAGCGTCATCGCCCACATGACGATCCTGCGGTCCAGGCGCTTTGTGATGATGGCCACCGTCGGCGCCGAAATCGCCCCGACGATAGCGGTCGCCGTCATCGCCTGTCCAGCCGCACCCTCGGTGATACCGAGATCATGCGCGAGCGGCGTGAGCAGGCTGACAGGCAGAAACTCTGCCGCCACCAGCCCGAAGGTGCCCAAGGAAAGCGAAATGACCGCACCCCATGCGGGACCAGACGGTTGGTCGGGCTTTTCTGGGTCGTGCAGAACAGCGTCCATGTCCCTCCCGCGGATCGGGTCATGAACGAAGTCTCCACTTTGGATGCACTGCAACATGAGGTTGGCTGCCTTGACCCACATTAAAGACACAAGCGCATTTCCCGGCGGCGTTGCACGGAGGAGGGGATGTTCATTGCTTCGCGATATTTTGTGACGGTGCGGCGCGCAACATCGATGCCGGTTTCCTTCAGCCGGACAGCGATGTCATCGTCGGAAAGCACGTCGCCGGGAGATTCTGCGGCAATCATCGCTTTGATACGATGGCGGACAGCTTCGGCGGAGTGCGCATCGCCGCCTTGGCAGGACGCGATCGCGACGGTGAAAAAATACTTCAGTTCAAAGACTCCGCGCGGGGTAATCATGTACTTGTTCGAGGTCACCCGGCTTACCGTCGACTCGTGCACGCCGATCGCGTCAGCGACGGTTCTGAGATTGAGAGGCCGCAGGTGGGCGACGCCATGTTCCAAAAAGGCATCCTGCTGGCGCACGATTTCAGCCGCAACCTTAACAATCGTCTTGGCGCGCTGATCGAGGCTGCGGATTAGCCAGTTCGCGTTTTGCAAGCATTCGTTGAGAAATGCTTGATCTTTCGAATTTTGGGCAGTTTGACGCGACACTTCGGCATAGTAGGTTTGGTTGATCAGCAGCTTGGGCAATGTGGCCGGATCAAGTTCGATCTGCCACCCGCCTTCCGGCGAGGGCGTGACCCAGACGTCGGGTATGATTGATTCAGACGCACCGGATTGGAATCGGTTTCCGGGCTTGGGATCGAGCGCCCGAATCTCATGCATCATGTCGAGAAGGTCGTCTTCATCGACGCCGCAATGCTGCTTCAGTGCCTGAAAATCGCGTCGCGCAAGCATTTCAAGATTGGCAACCAAAGCTGCCATTGCCGGGTCGAACCGGTCTCGCTGGCGTAACTGGATTTCGAGGCATTCTCCGAGAGTTCGCGCAAAAATTCCCGGTGGATCAAAGTGCTGCAAGGTTCCGAGAACCCATTCCACATCAGCCTCCCGGACATTCAGGCTCTCGGCCAGCTCCAAAAGGTTTGCCCGAAGATAGCCAGTGTCTTCCAGATCGGCGGCAAGCTGGCCAGCGATCAGCCGCTCCTGTGGTGTGAACGCAGTGAGGGCGATCTGACGAGCGACATGGTCGTGCAATGTCTCCGCGAGGCTGGCAAACTCGTCGGGGGAAGGGCCATTACCCGGCGGGTTGTTGGTCGTGTTACGAAGTGATTTCCATTGCCCGAGCCGTTCAGGCGACCCGGCCCCGGTCGGTCCGTCAACGGCGTTTGCGCGTGGGCCGACAGGCTGATCCGCTCCCGAAATCGAAACATCGCCAAAAGGCCCGCCATCGTTTGGCGCAGGTTCCAAGAGCGGGTTCTTTTCGATTTCCCGCTCCACGAACTGATGCAGTTCAGTATGCGCCAGTTGCAGCAAGCGAATCGACTCAATGAGTTGAGGCGATGCGACCATGGATTGCTTCTGGCGCTGAAGCAGGCTTGCTGAGGATTGCATGGTGAGCGCGATAATCCTGTCGAGGAGCCTCTTGGGGCGGGCAATGGCACCAGTGAGACGTTTTCTAGGTCATGCGGCGGCTTTCAGCGTTTCGAGAACGTTTTGCGGGGATGAGACGCCATAGGGGTCGGCCTCGCAGTTGTCGGAGAAACCTTCCTCCTCAAACCACTGCTCCACCACGCCATTGTTGATCAGGGCGGCGTAGCGCCAGGAGCGCATCCCGAAGCCGAGATTGTCCTTGGCGACCAGCATGCCCATCTTGCGTGTGAACTCGCCTGAGCCATCGGGGATGAGCTCGACCTTCTGCAGGCCCAAGGACTTCCCCCACGCATTCATGACGAAGGCATCGTTGACGGAGACGCAGTAAATCGCGTCAATTCCCTCCTTCTCAAACTCATCATAGAGCTCTTCGAAATTGGGCAGTTGATAGGTCGAGCAGGTCGGAGTGAATGCGCCAGGCAGCGAGAACAGGATGACGCGCTTGCCGGCAAAGTAGTCGTCAGATGTCCTTTCTTCCCAGCGATATGGATTTGGGCCCTGGACTGACTCATCGCGAACACGCGTGAGAAAGGTGACGAAGGGAACCTTCTTTTGAACGGTCATCAACTTGCTCCTGAGGAAAAAACTGGCGCGCTGGATTCTGGCAGAGGCTGGCGCAATACCGAGCAAAGGCTCGTATGCCGGGCATGAAATGAGGACCTCGCGGCTCGCAACCTCCTTTTCCATCCCGATGTATGTACGTCGTGGCTGCTGGTCTTCGCCACCCGAACGCAATCGATCTGAGCGAGCCGGAGACCGTCGAGCCGCTTGGGCAATCTTTCCACGGTTATGGCGCCGGAAGCGGAATCGATCACTCGCGCTCGTGCCCGGGGAAAAGTGATAGCGGCCGGAAGTAGCCAATATCGCAAGCATGTGGAGGCCTCAAATGTGACTTCACGCAACAGACCCGCGTCACTGAACTGGTTCAGCGTGTTGCCGATGTGTGGCAGCGACCCGCCGACCTTGGCTTGGGTGACCCTTTGATGGGGCTCTTGGGTACTCACACGCTGAACAGAACCGGTAGACGGCAATTGCGTGAGCGCCACGTGTTGGCGTGCCGGCATCGGACCAGCCATGCGCAAAGCGGCTGCCGAGCACGGACCTCCGGAGGAGACGATGTCCCGATGTTCAGCGGGAACGGGCACCGTCTCCTCAGGCCACGGTCTAGAGCTTCGCGTGTCGGGCATTGGTGCAAGTCGCTTTCATCGTGATTTGATGGGCTCTAACCAGGAGCAGCAAGCGGCGTGCCATTTCAAATAGGAGACGCTTTTGGACCGCCCCCTTCTTCTCGGAGGCCGTGCCTTACAAGATCGGGAGCGCGCTATACCGCCTCGTCACACAGGCAACAACGATGCTGTATGGTGCGGATATTCGGCGCTTCAGCCCTAGCTGGGCAAAGACGAACCGGAAGCCGAGCCGATGCACTACCTGAGGCTGGCGGGCACTCCAGTCATTGCGTAGCGTGTGCCGCTAGCGTTCTTGGGTGCGCAGGCACGGCTATCGCGAACACGCGCCTGTCGCAGCAACCATGAGCGCGCGCTCTTGGGCAAGCGCCCTTACTCCGTGAGGATCGAATTCCCCAATCGTGTCTGTTTGCCGCCCTCTTATGTTCGAAACTGGACCAGAATGTCGCAAGCCCGACCGAAAGGTCGCCGAGGCGTACTATCCGACACTGTTCTGTCGCCTTTGTTGGCCCGCGACACCGGCCTATTTCGCCGAGCTCTTGTCTGGCCTCAGGCTAACCCGATGAAAAGCAATCACAATTTTTTTCTTCTGCTGGGTCGGCCAAATTGGCACGAGTTTTGAAGCTCCTTCGTTGCGGGCCGGGAGCCGCCGACCGACCTTTCATTTCGTGGATGGCACCGCGATCGATGGAACGAAGAAAGAAAAGCAAAATGTCAAATCCGCATCAGATAGCATTCTATGGGAAGGGGGCCTCGGCGAAACCGCCCCCTACCAAACAGGCTCGCCGCCCTTGTCGACCCTTGCGCGAAATCTTGATGGCCGGCTGCGACTCAAAGGCCCGCCACACTCGCCTTATCCTGAACTCGAAGGCGCAGGATTACGTTCTGCATCTCGCCGCGCGGTATGCCTAGGCAGTTACACGTTGGCCGACCTTGATAATCGAATGGGGCTACGCTGCGGAGGACGTCGTCTACATGCCTTCCTAAGCCATTCGCTGCCCGCAGCGCCTGCCGGTCACCTTCCGCCCTCCATCGCTTAGGGATCAAGTGCCACCATGTCCGAACAACCCTTGCCGACGCTGCCGATGTGGCGCGTCGACCACATCGAGCCCTCGCCCGAGATGTTGGCGCAACGCGCCAACGGTCCGATCCACCGCGTGCGCTTCCCGTCCGGACACGAAGGCTGGTGGGTGACAGGCTACGATGAAGCCAAGGCGGTGCTGTCCGACGCGGCGTTCCGGCCCTCGGGAATGCCGCCGGCGACATTCACCCCGGATTCGGTGATTCTCGGATCGCCGGGGTGGTTGGTCTCGCACGAGGGGGGCGAGCATGCCCGGTTACGCACGATCGTGGCGCCGGCCTTCAGCAACCGCAGGGTGAAGCTGCTCGCGCAGCAGGTCGAGGTGATCGCCGCGCAGTTGTTCGAGACACTGGCGGCCCAGCCCCAGCCCGCCGACCTGCGGCGCCACCTCTCCTTTCCGCTTCCGGCCATGGTCATCAGCGCGCTGATGGGCGTGCTCTACGAGGATCACGCCTTTTTCGCCGGGCTGTCCGACGAAGTGATGACGCACCAGCATGAAAGCGGCCCGCGCAGCGCGTCGCGCCTGGCCTGGGAAGAACTGCGCGCCTACATTCGCGGCAAGATGCGGGACAAGCGCCAGGATCCGGGCGACAACCTGCTGACGGATCTGCTCGCGGCGGTCGACCAGGGCAAGGCGACCGAGGAAGAGGCGATCGGCCTGGCGGCGGGCATGCTGGTGGCGGGGCACGAGAGCACCGTCGCGCAGATCGAATTCGGCCTGCTGGCCATGTTCCGCCATCCCCAACAGCGCGAACGCCTGGTCGGCGATCCATCCCTGGTGGATAAGGCGGTGGAGGAAATCCTGCGCATGTACCCGCCGGGCGCGGGCTGGGACGGCATCATGCGCTATCCGAGGACCGACGTGACCATCGCGGGCGTGCATGTTCCCGCGGAGAGCAAGGTGCTGGTCGGCCTGCCGGCGACGTCCTTCGATCCGCGCCATTTCGACGACCCGGAAATGTTCGACATCGGACGTGACGAAAATCCGCACCTTGCGTTCTCCTACGGGCCCCACAACTGCGTGGGCTTGGCGCTGGCCAGGCTGGAACTCAAGGCGGTGTTCGGTTCGATCTTCCAGCGCTTTCCCGCGCTGCGCCTGGCCGTGGCGCCCGAAGAACTGAAGTTGCGCAAGGAGATCATCACTGGCGGGTTCGAGGAGTTCCCGGTGCTCTGGTGATGCGCGGATGCCACCAGGAATCGCGATGTTCTCCGAATTTGCCGGCGCGCCTGCCGCGCGCCGATCAGATCAGCCAGCCAACAGGTGACCAAGATGGACGTGCAAGAAACCACGGCAGCATGCCGGGACGCCTTCGCCGAACTGGCGTCGCCAGGGTGCATTCAGGATCCGTACCCATTCATGCGGTGGTTGCGCGAGCACGATCCGGTACATCGCGCGGCGTCGGGCCTCTTTCTGTTGAGCCGCCACGCCGACATCTACTCGGCGCTCAAGGCAACGGGCGATGCTTTTCGGGGGCCGGCACCAGGCGAACTGGCGCGCTATTTCCCGCGTGCGGCGACCAGCCTGTCGCTAAGTTTGCTGGCGTCCACTTTAGCGATGAAGGAACCTCCAACGCATACGCGTCTGCGCCGGCTGATCTCGCGCGATTTCACCATCGGCCAGATCGACAACCTGAGGCCGACCATCGCTCGCATTGTCGCAGCGCGCCTGGACGGCATGGCGCCCGCACTGGAGCGCGGGGAGGCAGTGGACCTGCATCAGGAATTCGCGCTGGCCTTGCCCATGCTGGTTTTCGGCGAACTGTTCGGCATGCCCCCGGACGACATTCTCGGGCTCGTCACCGGCATCAGCGCCATTCTGGAAGGCCTGAGCCCGCACGCCAGCGATCCCCAACTCGCTGCGGGGGACGCGGCCAGCGCCAGAGTGCAGGCCTACTTCGGCGACCTCATACAGCGCAAGCGCACCGATTCCTGCCACGACATCGTGTCAATGCTGGTCGGCGCACACGACGACGATGCCGAGATGCTGTCGGATGCGGAATTGATCAGCATGCTCTGGGGCATGCTGCTGGGCGGCTTCGCCACCACTGCCGCGGCCATCGGCCATGCGGTCCTGGCGATGCTGGCGTATCCCGAACAGCGGCACTGGCTGAAGGGAGATGCCGTGGGGGTGAAGGCATTCGTCGAAGAAGCCCTGCGCTACGACGCGCCCGCCATGTTCAGCTCCATTCCGCGTATCGCCCAGCGCGACATCGAACTGGGCGGCGTGGTGATCCCGAAGAACGCGGACGTGCGCGTGCTGATCGCGGCCGGCAATCGCGACCCGGACGCCTTCGCCGATCCCGACCGCTTCGATCCCGTGCGGTTCTACGGCACCAGTCCTGGCATGTCGATCGACGGGAAGATCATGCTGAGCTTCGGCCACGGCATCCACTTCTGCCTGGGTGCGCAACTGGCCCGAGTGCAGTTGGCCGAGAGCCTGCCGCGGATCCAGGCGCGCTTCCCCACGCTGGCATTGGCCGAGCAGCCGACGCGGGAGCCCTCCGCGTTCCTTAGGACGTTCCGCGCGCTGCCGGTGCGGCTGCATGGGCAGGAGGGCTGAGATGCGCGTCCTGGTCGATCAGGATCTGTGCGGAACTACCGGGCAGTGCGTGCTGACGCTGCCGGGCACCTTTCGCCAGCGCGAACCGGACGGCGTGGCCGAAGTGTGCGTGGCGACGGTCCCGCAGGCGCTGCACGCCGCCGTGCGGCTTGCGGCCAACCAGTGCCCGGTCGCCGCCATTCGGGTCATCGAAAGCGACGCTGGCCATGACGAGCGCGCCAGCGCCGACCCTGCGCCTTCTCCGGAGCAGGCCCAGCGGCATGCTGCGAAAGACCAATGCAATTCAGGAGACACGATGGGACGGTTTGAAGGCAAGGTGGCCGTGGTGACCGGCGCCGGCGCCGGCATCGGCCAGGCATGCGCTCTCGCCATCGCGCGCGAGGGCGGCAGAGTGGTGGTGGCCGACATTGATGGCTCGGCGGCCATCGCCTGCACCGCGCAGATCGCGGCCGAAGCAGGCCACGCGCTGCCCATAGCCATGGATATCGCCGATGAGCAGGCGGTAGCAGCGCTGTTTGAGACGGCGGAGCGGCACTTCGGGGGGGTCGACCTGCTGGTGAACAATGCGAGCGCCATGCATCTGACCCCGCGCGACCGCGCGATCCTCGACCTGGACCTGGCAGTCTGGGATCAGACCATGGCGACCAATCTGCGCGGCACGCTGCTCTGCTGCCGGCAGGCCATCCCACGGATGATCGCCCGCGGCGGTGGCGCGATCGTCAACATGTCGTCGTGCCAGGGGCTCAGCGGTGACACGGCGCAGACGTCCTACGCCGCGTCGAAGGCGGCGATGAACATGCTCTCGGCTTCGCTCGCCACCCAATACGGTCATGCGCAGATCCGCTGCAACGCCGTTGCGCCGGGTCTCGTCATGACCGAGCGTCTCCTCGCCAAGCTGGACGAGTGCATGCAACGGCATCTGCGCCGGCACCAGCTCCTGCAGCGCGTCGGCCGCCCCGAGGACGTGGCCGCGCTCGTGGCGTTCCTGCTCTCCGACGATGCTGCGTTTATCACAGGCCAGGTCGTGTGCATCGATGGCGGCATGCTGGCGCATGTGCCGACATACGCCGACGGTGGCAACAGCTGCGCCGCGCGCCCTGCCGGCGACACCGAATCGGCGGCGGCGGCGCGCTGCTGATGGACATGCTGCTCAACCCACTCAACCGTCGGCACCGGCTGCGATGCGACATCCCGGTCATGCCTGGCGCTTTCCCCCTGGTCGGGCATCTTCCCGCCATTGTCTGCGACCTGCCGCGCCTGCTGCAGCGCGCAGAACGGACGCTGGGCAGCCACTTCTGGCTGGATTTCGGCCCTGCCGGACACCTGATGACCTGCGTGGATCCGGAAGCGTTCGCACTGCTCCGGCACAAGGACGTGTCCTCGGCGCTGATCGAAGAGATCGCGCCCGAATTGCTTGGCGGAACGTTGGTTGCCCAGGACGGCGGCGCGCACCGGCAGGCGCGCGATGCGATCAAGGCGGCGTTCCTGCCCAAGGGGCTGACCCAGGCCGGCATCGGCGACCTGTTCGCGCCCGTCATCCGGGCGCGGGTGCAGGCGTGGCGCGACCGCGGCGAGGCAACCATCCTGCGCGAAACCGGCGACCTGATGCTCAATCTCATCTTCAGCCTCATGGGAATCCCCACGCAGGACCTGCCGGGATGGCATCGCAAGTACCGGCAACTGCTGCAGTTGATCGTCGCGCCCCCGGTCGACCTGCCCGGACTGCCCTTGCGGCGCGGCCGCGCCGCCCGCGACTGGATCGACGCGCAGTTGCGCCAGTTCGTTCGCGACGCGCGCGCGCATGCTGCGCGCACCGGGTTGATCAACGACATGGTGAGCGTCTTCGACCGCAGCGACGATGGGCTCTCCGATGACGTCCTGGTCGCCAATATCCGCTTGCTGCTGCTTGCCGGTCACGACACCACTGCCTCGACGATGGCCTGGATGGTGATCGAGCTGGCGCGGCAGCCTGTGCTGTGGGACGCCCTGGTCGAGGAGGCGCAACGCGTGGGCGTGGTGCCGACCCGGCACGCGGACCTGGCGCAGTGTCCGGTCGCCGAGGCGCTGTTCCGCGAGACGCTGCGCCTGCATCCGGCGACCACGCTCCTGCCTCGTCGCGCGCTGCAGGAATTGCAACTCGGCCAACGGCGCATTCCCGCGGGCACCCATCTGTGCATCCCGCTGCTGCATTTCTCGACCTCGGCGCTGCTGCACGAGGCGCCTGATCAGTTCCGCCTGGCGCGGTGGCTGCATCGCACGGAGCCGATCCGGCCGGTGGACATGCTGCAGTTCGGTACCGGCCCACACGTCTGCATCGGCTACCACCTGGTATGGCTGGAAATGGTGCAGTTCTGCATCGCCTTGGCGCTGATCATGCACAAGGCCGGGGTGCGGCCGCGGTTGCTGAGCGGCGTCGAAAAAGGCCGGCGGTATTACCCGACCGCACATCCGTCCATGGCAATCCGCATAGGCTTCTCATGAGCTGGCATCGCATGCCCCGTGCGGCGAGGCAGCGGCGCCGGCGAGGCGCGGCATTGCTGCACTCAGCGCACGCGCTCGGTGCGACGCCGGCAACACCGCTGCGGCTTGGCGCTCGCTGTGGCCATCTCGTGTCAGGTACAAGGACATGAAAAACATGCAGACCGGTTCCACGCTACACGACGACCGAACTGGCGTTTCCGCGCTCGGCGGATTGGGCGCGCAGGCGCGCGGCGCATCCGGCAGGCTGCTGCCGGAGATCTGGATGCAGGACGGCGCAAAGCGGGTCGAACAGACGCTGGCGCGTCTCCTCTGCGCCGAAGACGACGGTGAGACCGAGCTGATGGCGGCGATGCGCTACGCCACCTTGCATGGCGGGAAGCGCACCCGCGCCTTGCTCTGTCTGGCTGCCGGCGCACTGGCCGACACGCCGGCGCACATGCTCGACGACGTCGGCGCCGCCATCGAGATGATGCACGCCTGTACCCTGGTCCACGACGACCTGCCGGCGATGGACGACGACGTGCTTCGCCGCGGCCTTCCGACCGTGCACGTCAAGTTCGGCGAAGCCACTGCGATCCTGGTCGGCGATGCGCTGCAGGCGCACGCCTTCCTGACCCTGGCGAGCCTGGATGCGCCGGGCGACAACCGTATCGCGCTCGTGCGCGAACTAGCGCAGGCGGTGTCCGCCGAGGGTGCCGCAGGCGGGCAGGCCATGGATCTGTCGCTGGTCGGAAAGCACGCCGAGCTGGACAGGATCGTGGCGATGCACCGGATGAAGAGCGGAGCGCTAGTGCGCGCGTCCGTTCGCATGGGCGCGCTATGCTCCATCGCGGAGGATGCCGCGCACGCTGCGCTGTACTGTGCGCTCGATCGGTACACCGCCTGTTTCGGCCTGGCGTTGCAGGTGGCCGACGACATTCTCGACGCGACAGCGGATACCGCGACGCTGGGCAAGACCCCCGGTAAGGACGCGGCGGCGCAGAAGCCGACCTGCGCGTCGATTATGGGGCTGCAGGCAGCGCGCCAGTTCGTGCTGGATTTGTTGCGCGACGCCGGGGAGGCCATCGTCCCGCTGGGGCCGCGTGCGGAACGGTTGGCGCAGATGCTGCAGCGGGCCAACGTGTATCTGTCCGCGCCATACGCATGAGCGCGTCCGTTCGCATGGACTCGCCCCTGTGCTGCTGCGATCGGCCGGCGGGCGGTGCATGCTGCACTGTGTCCGAACCGGCGGCGACGTGCGCGGCGTCTGCCCGATCCTGCTTGTCGTTAGCCCTCTGCAGAAGGAACATCCCGCGTGAACGCGCTGTCCGAACAGATCCTTTCCGAATTGCGCCACCTGCTGAGCGAGATGAGCGACGGCGGCAGCGTCGGTCCATCCGTCTACGACACGGCGCGAGCTCTGCAGTTCCACGGCAACGTCACCGGTCGGCAGGACGCATACGCGTGGCTCATCGCGCAGCAACAGGCCGATGGCGGATGGGGAAGCGCGGACTTCCCGCTGTTCCGCCATGCGCCCACGTGGGCGGCGTTGCTGGCATTGCAGCGTGCCGATCCTCTTCCCGGCACTGCCGACGCAGTCCAGGCTGCAACCCGGTTCCTCGAGCGCCAGCCCGATCCCTACGCGCATGCGGTGCCGGAAGACGCGCCGATCGGCGCGGAGCTGATCCTGCCGCAGTTGTGCGGCGAGGCCGCATCCTTGCTGGGCGGCGTGGCGTTTCCGCGCCACCCGGCGCTGTTGCCGTTGCGGCAAGCGTGCCTGGTCAAGCTGGGGGCGGTGGCGACGTTGCCGAGCGGCCATCCGTTGCTGCACTCCTGGGAAGCCTGGGGGACGTCGCCGACCACCGCATGCCCGGATGACGACGGCAGCATCGGCATCAGTCCGGCGGCCACCGTCGCGTGGCGTGCGCACGCCGTGACACAGGGAAGCACGCCGCACGTCGGGCGCGCCGACGCGTATCTGCAGGCGGCATCGCGGGCGACGCGCAGCGGCATCGAAGGTGTCTTTCCCAACGTCTGGCCGATCAATGTATTCGAGCCATGCTGGTCGCTGTACACCCTGCATCTGGCCGGGCTGTTCGCGCATCCCGCGCTCGCCGAGGCGGTGCTAGTGATCGTCGCGCAGCTCGACGCCCGCCTGGGCGTGCGCGGTCTGGGCCCGGCCTTGCACTTCGCGGCCGATGCGGACGACACCGCCGTTGCGATGTGCGTCCTGCGCCTTGCAGGCCGCGACCCGGCGGTCGATGCGTTGCGCCATTTCGAAATCGGCGAGCTGTTCGTCACCTTCCCCGGCGAGCGCAATGCCTCGGTGTCGACCAACATCCATGCCCTGCATGCGTTGCGACTGTTGGGAAAGCCCGCCGCCGGCACCAGCGCCTACGTGGAGGCCAATCGCAACCCGCACGGTCTATGGGACAACGAAAAATGGCACGTTTCGTGGCTGTATCCCACCGCGCATGCGGTCGCTGCGCTGGCGCAAGGCAAGCCCCAGTGGCGCGACGAGCGCGCGCTGGCGGCGCTCATGCAGGCGCAGCGCGACGACGGCGGCTGGGGCGCCGGTCGCGCGTCCACATTCGAGGAAACCGCCTATGCGCTGTTCGCGTTGCACGTGATGGACGGGAGCGAAGAGCCGACAGGGCGCCGGCGCATCGCGCAGGCGGTGGCGCGTGCGCTGGAGTGGATGCTCGCCCGCCATGCGGCGCATGCATTGCCGCAGACGCCGCTGTGGATCGGCAAGGAACTGTATTGCCCCACCCGGGTGGTGCGCGTGGCCGAACTCGCCGGGTTGTGGCTGGCGCTTCGTTGGGGGCGGCGCGTCCTGGCCGAGGGAGCAGGAGCGGCGCCATGATCCAGACCGAACGCGCGCTGCAGCAGGTGCTGGAGTGGGGGCATTCCCTGACCGGGTTCGCCGACGAGCATGCCGTGGAAGCGGTCAGGGGCGGCCAGTACATCCTGCAGCGCATCCACCCGGGCCTGCGCGACACCAGCGCCCGCACCGGCCGCGATCCGCAGGACGAAACGCTGATCGTGGCGTTCTATCGCGAACTGGCGCTGCTGTTCTGGCTCGACGATTGCAACGACCTTGGCCTGATCGCGCCGGAGCAGCTCGCGGCAGTGGAGCAGGCGCTGGGGCAGGGCGTGCCGTGCGCGCTCCCCGGATTCGAGGGCTGCGCTGTGCTGCGCGCTTCGCTGGCCGCGCTCGCCTACGATCGTCGCGACTATGCTCAGCTTCTCGACGATACCCGGTGCTACTGCGCGGCGCTGCGCGCCGGACACGCGCAGGCGGCAGGGGCGGAACGCTGGTCCTACGCCGAGTACCTGCACAACGGCATCGATTCGGTCGCCTACACGAACGTGTTCTGTTGCCTGTCGTTGCTGTGGGGGCTGGACATGGCGACCTTGCGCGCGCGTCCGGCGTTTCGCCAGATCCTGCGGCTCATCTCCGCGACAGGGCGCTTGCAGAACGATCTGCATGGACGCGAAAAGGATAGATCGGCCGGCGAGGCCGACAACGCGGCGATCCTGCTGCTGCAGCTCTATCCGGCTATGCCTGTGCTGGAGTTCCTCAACGACGAGCTGGCCGGCCATACGCGCATGCTGCACCGGGTGATGGCGGAAGAACGCTTTCCCGCGCCGTGGGGACCGTTGATCGAGGCCATGTTGGCCATCCGCGCGCACTACTACCAGACCTCAACCAGCCGCTACCGCAGCGACGCTGCGGGCGGAGGCCAGCGTGCGCCGGCCTGAACGCGGGGGAGGCGGCGGCGTGCGCGCGCTGCCGTCGGTCCGACCCGACGCAACGCCGTCGCCCGATGCGGCGGAAGGAGCGAGCATCAGCGACACCAACTTGAGCCGGCGCAAGGACGACCACCTGGACGTCGTGCTCAAGCGGCGAACGGCACCGGCCAAGGCCGCCGGCTGGGAGTACATCCGTTTCGAACACTGCGCATTGCCCGAGTTGGACCTGACGCAGATCGACCTGCGCGCCTCGCTGCTGGGCAAGATCATGCGCGCGCCGCTGCTGATCAGCTCCATGACCGGCGGCATGCCACGCGCCGAGACCATCAACCGGCATCTGAGCGAAGCAGCGCAAGCCTTGGGGATCGCCATGTGCGTCGGTTCGCAGCGCGTGAGCCTGCAATCCCGCAACTCCCAGGGGCTGACGCGCGCGCTGCGCCGCCTAGCCCCAGACATTCCCTTGCTGGCCAATATCGGCGCCGCGCAACTGCGCGAGGCCGACGGCCTGGACCTGGCGCGCCGGGCGGTGGATGCGCTGGAGGCCGATGGGCTCATCGTCCATCTCAATCCGCTGCAGGAAGCGGTACAGCCGGAGGGCGACCGCGACTGGCGCGGCGTCCTGGCGCAGATCGCTCGCGCCGCGCGCAGCGTGGGCGTGCCGATCGTGGCCAAGGAAGTGGGCTCGGGCCTGTCCGCCTCGGTGGCCTGTGCGCTCGTCGAGGCGGGCGTAGCGGTGATCGATGTCGCCGGCGCCGGCGGCACCAGTTGGGCCGCGGTGGAGGGCGAGCGCGCCCGCGATGCCGCCGACCGCGCAGTGGCGATGGCGTTCGCCGATTGGGGGATTCCGACCCCGGCCAGCGTGCAGGCGGTACGTCGGGCGCTGCCAGCGGTGAAGCTGATCGCGTCGGGCGGGATCCGCGACGGCGTCGACGTGGCCAAGGCTATCCGCCTGGGCGCGGACATCGCCGGGCAGGCAGCCGGCGTGCTGCGCGCGGCTTCGGTATCCACCGAGGCGGTTGTCGCGCATTTCGAGATCGTCATCCGCCAGTTGGCCGTCGCCTGCTTCTGCACCGGCTCGGCTGATCTGGCGGCGTTGCGTCAGGCGCGCTTGTTGCCCTCGGCGCATCTGCCCGTCGGTTGATGCCGGCGTCGCGCGCACGTGGCGGCGGGCGCCTATTCTTAATGAGTCAGAAAGTCGCGGATGCGGGGGATTCGGGCTGTAGGGTGCTGCTTCGGGATCAGGGAAGCGCCCCGCCGTGCCCGACTGGACAGCCGAGAGTGAAGCCGCATTCGACGCCTATGTCGATGCTTTGATCGGGGTGATCGGTCACGCCGACCGAGCTGAGCCCCTGAAGGGGTCGGAAGAAGGTGCACCGGGGGACCGGCAAGGAGCCGCCCGACGGTGGCCCTATGAACGCGAAAGAGACGAGCGATTTCAGCTGCCGGACGGCCCTCGTTCAACATGCCGATGATTTCGGAGCGCTGATAGGGAGTTAGTTTCGGACGGCGCATCGGCGCCGAGGTCAAAATAGCCGTACGCTAAATGTTCTTTCAGTTGGCCGTTTTCGAAGCAACGTACGCACCAGGCCCATTCGGCAGAACACCGGTGGGCGGCCGTAGCAGCTGTTCTCGGAGGAACGCCATTCGCTGTGCGGCGCTAAAGCCTCGGAGATCCTCGAATGAAGGATTGATCTCTTTGCATATCATTCTCTTCTTATATGATACGGGAACAGATCATCAAGTGTGACTTGCTCGCTGGATGAGATACCTTTGCGTATCATCGCGCATTGGAATAGATCGTAGGTATCATAATGGACTCTGAATCGGAAATTCTGCGCGAAATCGGCGGGCTTTTCAGGCAGGCGAGGCTGGCCGCTGCCATGACGCAGGAGCAGGTCGCTGATTTGGCGGGTATATCCCGTCCCCGCTATCGCGACATCGAAAAGGGAGCCGCAGCGGCGCGTGCGACGACGCTCATGAACATCGCTCGCGCGCTCGGTCTGGAAATGATGATGGTTCCGCAAGTCATGGTGCCTGCTGTCCAGGCCCTATTGCGTCCGAATGATGATGACGATCGACCCGCCTTTGTTCCTCAACCTGACGATGACGATCATGGCTCCAGTTTTTCGCGCACCTAAGACGATCCCGTCGCTGGACGTGCTCTTGAACGCACTGAAGATCGGCACAATCGTTAGGACGCCGGGCGATTTCAATGCATTCAACTTCGATGAGGCCTACCGCGCGACGGGCGGCTTTCCGGTTTTCAGCCTGTCGTTCCGGGCAGCGACGGGAGGATTGCGGAAACATCCGAAGCCTCTGGCGGGCGCCTTGCCCGCTTTTTCGCGAACCTTCTGCCGGAAGAGAAGTTGCGCGAGGCGATGGAAAAGCACCACGAAGGCAATGTGCGGCCAGGCAATGATTTCGATCTCTTAACGGCGCTGGGCGCCGATCTGCCGGGAGCCGTACGGGCGTTGCCCAGTGACGGCGCGATAGCGGTTTCGCAGGATGCTTCAAAGGATAAGCCCAAGGCACGGTTTTCACTTGCCGGCGGGCAGATGAAGCTGTCGGTCATGAAGAACACTGGAAAAGGCGGCGGCCTGACCTTGCCGATGGGCGACGAGCAGGGCCGGTATATCGCCAAGTTCCCTTCGATGGCGTTTCCGGGCGTTTCCGAGAACGAATTCGCCAACCTGGCGCTGGCTGCAGCAATCGGCATGGAGGTTCCTGAATGCGAACTGGTCGAGAAGTCCGATTTTGAGGGCGTTCCCGAAGAATTCAACACGCTGTCGGAGGGCAAGGTCCTTCTCGTCAAACGCTTCGATCGCGGCGCCGATGGCGAGAGGATACACATCGAGGATTTCGCTCAGGTCTTCGGTGTCTATCCCTCGCGCAAATATAAGGGAGCCGCTTATCACGACATAGCCTTGGCCCTTGGCGCGGCCGTCTCGCCTACGGCTGCTCTCGAATTCGTCCGCCGCCTGGTGCTGACGGTCATCACCGGCAATGGCGACGTGCACCTGAAGAACTGGTCTTTGATTTATCCCGGTAAGGGCGACAAGCCGGTGCTTGCACCAATCTACGACGTTCTGTCGACCGTGCCATATAGTCCCGCCGACGCCATGGCGCTTTCGCTTGGAGGGGAGCGCTCGTTCAAGGCGCTAGCAGCACCGCGATGGAAGGCATTTGCGAACCGCGCAAGGCTTCCGGAGCCGGCAGTCCTGAAGGCAGTGGTCGAGACCGTCGAACTCGTCAACGAGCACTGGTGGCATCTGCCTGAGCGCGACGTTGTCGCGGCGAAAGTGCTCGAGCGGATTGACGAACATGTGAAGGCGATGACGCCGATACTGAACTCCTGCGCCGATAAGTGAGCCGAGTCCCCTTGGGTTGGTGAAATGGCGGAATTATCGCCCGTGGCCCCGAATGGATGGCTGGATCGATGGTGTGCCAGCGGAGCGCGCAGATTCCGCGCAGTGTCGATGAGGACACGCGAGACCAAGCACGTCAGCTCGCCGGAACAGAAGGGTTCGCAGCATCCCGCAATTAACGCAAAGGGTCGAGATGCTGTTCGCCCATCTCAACACAACGATGCGGCTCGAATGAATGCGGTGACTGAGGATCGCGATCCGACGCTTTGTGTCGCCATTGTCGGGTCCGCTACATGGCTTGTTCCGACGATCCTTTCTTTGGCTTCAAGCTAAATACCTGAAAAGCAACCATAAAATTATTCTTCGGTTCGACCAGCCAAATTGGCACGAGTCTTGAAATCCTTGGGTGCGAGGCGGCGACAGCTGCCCGACCGGCATTCGTGTCGCGGCAGCCGCGATGAATGGAACGAAGGAAGGAAAGCTACATGTCAGGTCTGCGTCAGATCGCCTTTTACGGAAAGGGCGGCATCGGCAAGTCCACCACCTCCCAAAATACGCTCGCCGCCCTTGTCGACCTCGGGCAGAGAATCCTCATCGTCGGCTGCGACCCCAAAGCCGACTCCACCCGCCTGATCCTGAACGCAAAGGCGCAGGATACGGTCCTGCACCTCGCGGCTCAGGAAGGTTCGGTGGAAGACCTGGAACTCCAGGATGTGCTCAAGGTCGGCTACAAAGGCATCAAATGCGTGGAGTCGGGCGGCCCTGAGCCGGGTGTCGGCTGCGCCGGCCGCGGCGTGATCACCTCGATCAACTTCCTCGAGGAGAACGGTGCCTACGACGATGTCGACTATGTCTCCTACGACGTGCTCGGGGATGTGGTGTGCGGCGGTTTCGCGATGCCGATCCGCGAGAACAAGGCCCAGGAAATCTATATCGTCATGTCCGGCGAGATGATGGCGCTCTATGCCGCCAACAACATCGCCAAAGGCATCCTGAAATACGCCCATTCGGGCGGCGTGCGGCTCGGCGGCCTGATCTGCAACGAGCGCCAAACCGACCGCGAGCTCGACCTCGCCGAAGCGCTGGCTTCCAGGCTCAATTCCAAGCTCATCCACTTCGTGCCGCGCGACAACATCGTCCAGCACGCCGAACTCAGGAAGATGTCTGTCATCCAGTATGCGCCGGACTCCAAGCAGGCCGGGGAATACCGGGCGCTGGCCGAGAAGATCCATGCCAATTCGGGCCAGGGCACCATCCCCACCCCGATCACCATGGAGGAGCTCGAGGAAATGCTGCTCGACTTCGGCATCATGAAGACTGACGAGCAGATGCTTGCCGAGCTTCAGGTCAAGGAAGCGGCCAAGGCGGCCGCACAGTAACGACCGCTGCCGAACGAGGCGCGGCCTTGACCTGGCGCGCCTTTCAAAGAACGGCGCCTCGTTGGTGAGGCGTCACCCTGAACCTTGAAAGGGGTCCCATGAGCCTGGAATACGAGAATGACGGCGCCCTCCATGCGAAGCTTATCGAGGAGGTGCTGTCGCAATATCCTGACAAGGCGGCGAAGCGCCGCAAAAAGCACCTCAGCGTCGCAAAGAGCGGCGACGAGGCTGGCGAGGAAAACGAGGTCCTTTCCGAATGCGAGGTCAAATCGAACATCAAGTCCATCCCCGGGGTGATGACGATTCGCGGCTGCGCCTATGCCGGCTCGAAAGGCGTGGTGTGGGGTCCAGTCAAGGATATGGTCCATATCTCGCACGGCCCGGTCGGCTGCGGGCAATATTCCTGGTCTCAACGCCGCAACTACTACGTCGGCACGACGGGCATCGACACGTTCGTCACGATGCAGTTCACCTCCGATTTCCAGGAGAAGGACATTGTTTTTGGTGGCGACAAGAAGCTGGAACGGATCATCGACGAGATCGAGGAACTGTTTCCGCTGAACAAGGGCATGACTGTGCAATCCGAATGCCCGATCGGCCTGATTGGCGACGACACCGAAGCTGTGTCCCGCAACAAGGCCAAGGAGCACGAAAAAACGATCGTGCCGGTGCGCTGCGAGGGCTTCCGCGGCGTATCGCAATCCCTCGGCCACCACATCGCCAACGATGCGATCCGCGACTGGGTCTTCGAAAAGAAGGACATCGAGTTCGAGGCCGGCCCGTACGATGTCAATGTGATCGGCGACTATAATATCGGCGGCGACGCCTGGGCTTCGCGCATCCTGCTCGAGGAGATGGGCCTGCGCGTGGTCGGCAACTGGTCGGGCGACGCTACGCTGGCCGAAATAGAGCGAGCGCCGAAGGCCAAGCTCAATCTCATCCATTGCTACAGGTCGATGAACTACATCTGCCGGCATATGGAGGAAAAGTATGGCATCGACTGGATGGAGTATAATTTCTTCGGCCCCTCCCAGACTGAAGCCTCTCTGCGCAAGATAGCCAAGCATTTCGGGCCGGAAATCGAGGCCAAGGCCGAGGCGGTCATCGCCAAATACCGGCCCCTGGTCGATGCGGTCATAGCCAAATACCGGCCGCGCCTCGAAGGCAGGACGGTGATGCTCTATGTCGGCGGGCTGCGCCCCCGTCACGTTGTCACGGCATATGAGGACCTGGGCATGGTTATTGTAGGCACTGGCTACGAATTTGGCCATAACGACGACTATCAGCGTACCGGCCATTACGTGAAGAAAGGCACGCTGATCTATGACGACGTGACTGGTTACGAGCTGGAGAAGTTCATCGAGGGGATCCGTCCTGATCTCGTTGGCTCCGGCATCAAAGAAAAGTACCCGGTCCAGAAGATGGGCATACCGTTCCGTCAAATGCATTCCTGGGATTATTCCGGCCCGTATCACGGCTACGACGGCTTCGCCATCTTCGCCCGCGACATGGATCTGGCCATCAACAACCCGGTCTGGAACCTCTACGACGCCCCCTGGAAGAAAAAAGCCGAGCCGTCGGCGGCGATCGCAGCCGAATGAAAACCTGGCCTCCTGGAAGCCGGGAGGCCGTTGAACGCCTGTGGCCCTTTGTCCGCGGGAGACCTGAAACGTTTCGACGTCCCTGTGCCGCCGTATGGCGGGCCAGATGGAAAGAGGTAACCACCCATGCCGCAGTCGGCTGAAAAAGTTCTCGACCACGCGCCCCTGTTCCGCGAGCCGGAATACAGGCAGATGCTCGCCGAGAAGAGGCTGAATTTCGAATGTCCTCACCCGGACCAGATCGTTACCGACCAACGCGAATTCACCAAGACGTGGGAATACCGCGAAAAGAACCTTGCTCGCGAAGCGCTTGTCGTGAACCCCGCCAAGGCCTGCCAGCCGCTCGGCGCGGTGTTCGCGGCCGCAGGCTTCGAGCGAACCATGTCCTTCGTCCACGGCAGCCAGGGCTGCGTGGCCTATTACCGCTCGCACCTGTCGCGCCATTTCAAGGAGCCTGCTTCGGCAGTTTCCTCTTCGATGACCGAGGACGCGGCAGTGTTCGGTGGTCTGAAGAACATGGTCGACGGGCTCGCCAACACGTACCAACTCTACGACCCGAAGATGATCGCCGTCTCGACCACTTGTATGGCAGAGGTCATTGGCGACGACCTGCACAGCTTCATCGAGAACGCCAAGGACGAAGGCTCGGTCCCGCGCGACTTCGACGTGCCCTTCGCCCACACGCCCGCCTTCGTCGGTAGCCATGTCGACGGCTATGACGTTGCGGTCAAGGGCATTTTGGAGCATTTCTGGAAAGGCGAAGAGCGAAAGGAAGCCGAGGCAACCCTCAACATCATTCCGGGCTTCGACGGCTTCTGTGTCGGCAACAACCGGGAACTCAAGCGCCTGCTCGATCTGATAGGCGTGTCCTATACCTTCATCCAAGACGCCTCTGACCAGTTCGACACGCCGTCGGACGGCGAATACCGCATGTACGACGGCGGCACGAAGATCGAAGACGTGAGGAAAGCACTCAACGCCGAGGCGACACTTTCGCTACAGCATTACAACACCCGAAAAACACTGGAGTATTGCGAGGAGGTCGGGCAGGCGACGGCCTCTTTCCATTACCCGCTCGGTGTCCAGGCGACCGACGACTTCCTCGTGGAGGTCTCCGCGATTTCCGGCAAGCAGATCCCCGAGGCAATCCGCCTGGAGCGCGGCCGACTGGTTGACGCCATGGCGGACAGCCAATCCTGGCTGCACGGTAAGAAATACGCCATCTACGGTGATCCGGACTTTGTCTACGCCATGGCCCGCTTCATCATGGAGACGGGCGGCGAGCCGACCCATTGCCTCGCCACCAACGGCACCTCGGCATGGGAAGCAGAGTTGAAGGAACTGCTTGCATCATCGCCCTTCGGCAAGGATGCTCAAGTCTGGGCGGGCAAGGACCTCTGGGCGATGCGCTCGCTGCTCTTCACCGAGCCGGTGGACCTGCTGATCGGCAACTCCTATGGCAAGTATCTGGAGCGCGACACCGGCACGCCGCTGATCCGGCTGACGTTTCCGATCTTCGACCGCCACCATCACCATCGGTTTGCGCTTATGGGCTATCAAGGCGGGTTGCGCGTACTGACGACGATCCTCGACAAGATCTTCGACAAGCTCGATCGCGAGACAAGCGAGACGGGCGTGACGGACTATTCGTATGACCTCACCCGCTAAGGGTGGGCGGCCGGCTCTTCGGTGAGGCCGGTCGTCTTCCCCATGGACTTTGGAGACCGACGCAATGTCCTCGCTCAGAGCCAAAATCCAGGATGTCTTCAACGAGCCCGCCTGCGAGCAGAACCGCGGCAAGGATGCCAAGGCGCGCAAGGAGGGCTGTTCGAAGCCACTGACCCCCGGGGCGGCGGCCGGCGGCTGTGCCTTCGATGGCGCCAAGATCGTGCTGCAGCCGATCACCGACGTCGCGCACCTGATCCATGCGCCGCTCGCCTGCGAAGGGAATTCCTGGGACAACCGCGGTGCGGCTTCGTCCGGGCCAACGCTGTGGCGCACAAGCTTCACGACCGACCTCACCGAACTCGATGTTGTGATGGGGCAGGGCGAGCGGAAGCTCTTCAAAGCGATCCGCGAGATCAAGGAAGCGTATGGGCCGCCGGCTATTTTCGTCTATCCGACCTGCGTGACGGCGCTGATCGGCGATGATATCGAGGCCGTCTGCAAGCGCGCGGCGGAAAAGTTCGGCCTGCCGGTGGTGCCGGTCAATGCGCCGGGCTTCGTCGGCTCCAAGAATCTCGGCAACAAGCTTGCCGCCGAGGCGTTGCTCGATCATGTCATCGGCACGGCGGAGCCCGATGATGCCGGCCCTTACGACATCAATATCCTTGGCGAATTCAACCTCTCGGGGGAATTCTGGCTGGTGAAGCCGCTCCTTGATCGGCTGGGCATCCGGGTGCGCGCCTGCATTCCGGGCGACGCGCGCTACCTCGACATTGCCTCCGCGCACCGCGCCCGGGCGGCTATGGTGGTGTGCTCGACCGCGCTCATCAATCTCGCCCGCAAGATGGAGCAGCGCTGGGATATTCCGTTCTTCGAGGGCTCCTTCTACGGCATGACCGACACCTCGGAAGCGCTCCGACAGATCTCTCAGCTGCTCGTGAAGAAGGGTGCCGATCCGGAGATCCTCGGCCGCACCGAGGCATTGATTGCAGATGAGGAGGCGATCGCTTGGAAGAAGCTCGCGGCCTACCGGCCGAGGCTCGAAGGCAAGCGCGTGCTGCTCAACACGGGCGGAGTCAAATCCTGGTCGGTCGTCCATGCGCTAATGGAGATCGGCATCGAGATCGTCGGCACCTCTGTCAAGAAGTCGACCGTCGAAGACAAGGAGCGCATCAAGCAGATCCTCAAGGACGATAACCACATATTCGAGCAGATGGCGCCGCGCGAACTTTACGCCACGCTCTCAGAACACAAGGTCGATATCATGCTGTCGGGCGGGCGCACGCAATTCATCGCGCTGAAGGCCAAGACACCCTGGCTCGATATCAACCAGGAGCGCCAACACCCTTACGCCGGCTATGACGGCATGGTGGAACTCGTACGCCAGATTGACCTCGCCATTCATAACCCGATCTGGTGGCAGGTGCGGGAGCCGGCACCATGGGATTGCCAGCCTGCGATGAAGGACGAACTGCCGAGCACAAAGAGCGAGACCGCGACCGTCCAGGCTTTCAAGAAATTCGCCGGCACGACGGCCGACGATTTCGGCGAGTGTTGAGGAAAGCCGATGGTCCGCATCCTTCCCCAGACCAAAGCGGCGGCGGTCAATCCGCTGAAGTCATCGCAGCCGTTGGGTGCCGCCTTGGCCTTCCTTGGGGTCGACGGCGCGATGCCGTTGTTCCACGGCAGCCAGGGGTGCACCAGCTTCGCGCTCGTGCTCTTCGTGCGGCATTTCAAGGAAGCCATCCCCTTGCAGACAACAGCGATGGACGAGGTGGCGACGATCCTCGGCGGGGCAGACCATCTGGAAGAGGCGATCCTCAACCTCAAGGCCCGCACCAAGCCAACGCTGATCGGGGTCTGCACCACAGCGCTGGTGGAAACACGGGGCGAAGACTGCGCAGGAGATGTCGCCAGCATCAGGCTAAAGCGCACGGAAGAACTCGCGGGTACGGAGGTGGTGCTAGCCAACACACCGGATTTCGACGGCGCGATCGAAGAGGGCTGGGCCAAGGCTGTCACCGCGATGATCGAAAGGATTACGCGGCCCGGCGAGCAGGCGCGGCAGTCGAAGAAGATCGTGATCCTGCCTGGCTGGAACCTCACTGTGGCTGATATCGAGCATTTGCGTGAGATGATTGAAAGCTTTGGACTTAAGCCGGTGATTCTGCCGGACGTCTCCGGCTCGCTCGACGGTACGGTGCCCGACCGCTGGATCACGACCACCTACGGCGGCACCAGCGTCGAGGATATCCGCGAGCTTGGCACGGCCGAGCAATGCGTCGTCATCGGTGAGCATATGCGCCGCCCGGCCGAGCTGCTTCAGAGGTTGACCGGCGTGCCTTACGTGCTGTTCCGGTCACTGACTGGATTGAAGGACGCCGACCGGTTCGTCTCTCTGCTATCTACGGTTTCGGGCGCGGCGGCGCCGGCTGGGGTGCGCCGTCGCCGGGCGCAGTTGCAGGACGCGTTACTCGACGGACATTTCCATTTTGGAGGCAAGAAAATTGCGATCGCTGCTGAACCAGACCAACTCTACCAACTCGCGAGCTTCTTCATCGGCATGGGCTCCGAAATCGCGGCGGCGGTCGCCACGACCGATATGTCGAAAATTTTGGAGGAAGTGCCAGCGCAGTCGGTTCAAATCGGCGATCTCGGCGATTTGGAAGCTCTTGGCGCCGGCGCTGATCTTCTCGTCACCCATTCCCACGGCCGCCAGGCGGCGCAGCGCCTCGGCATTCCGCTCATGCGGGTCGGCTTCCCGATCTTCGACCGGCTCGGCAGTCAGCACCAGCTCACAATCCTCTACCAGGGGACCCGCGACCTGATCTTCGAGGTTGCCAACATTTTTGAAGCCAACCGGCACGCGCCGACGCCTGAGGCGCTTGATCCACTCCGTAAGCGAGAAATACCAGATGAGCTCCGTTCGTCGCCTCTCGCTCGTCACTGACGAGGTTCACGCACCGACGCCGGAACGCCAAGCCGGCGCATTGCGCGTGGCGATCGCCACGCAGGACATGAAGAACCTCAACGCCCATTTCGGTTCGGCCAGGCGCTTTGCTGTCTACGACGTGATGCGCGAGGAGTGG
The DNA here is from genome assembly GCF_040322355.1 of Mesorhizobium sp. M0145. Taxonomy (NCBI): domain Bacteria; kingdom Pseudomonadati; phylum Pseudomonadota; class Alphaproteobacteria; order Hyphomicrobiales; family Phyllobacteriaceae; genus Mesorhizobium; species Mesorhizobium sp. M0145. The sequence continues at coordinate 9,447 of NZ_JAMYTK010000022.1, read as the reverse complement.
AAGCTCGTCGAGGCCGTGGCCTTCGATGACGTTTCGGACGAGAGCGGGAAGCACCCAACTGAGGGCGATGACCGCATCACCCCGAAGGTGGAGGCGCTGAAGGGATGTCATCTCCTGTTTTGTCTGGCGATCGGCGGACCTTCGGCAGCCAAGGTTGTTTCGGCAAAAATTCATCCGATCAAAGTGCCGCACCCCCAAAGCATCCAAGAGGTGCTGTTGCGCACGCAGATGATGCTCAGGACGTGTCCTCCCCCTTGGCTGCGCAAGGTGCTGGCGCAGGCGGGTGTCGCCGAACAGAAACCGTCGTTCGAGAACGAGGACTGAAATGAGGAGTGGGCGAAATGTCTGACGTCGTGGTTAGCCCTGCTGTCGCCGAAGACGAGGCGGCCCTTGCCACCCCGTTCGTCAAATGCCTCGTGCGGCTGGTCCGGGCTCATGATTCCCACGGGTCTTGGGAAGGCAAATCGAACGCCGAGCTGCTGGGCGACTTCATTATCACCAGGGAGCAGCGCCGTGCGATCCCGATCATCGGCGATCCCGATCCGGACGTGCTGTGGAGGCTCGAGATGTTTTACACCGCCGTCGGGCTTGCGATCGAGGAGCGCTCCGGCCTGATGGCATCGCCGATGATGGAGATGAGCCATGAGGGCTTTGGGCGCGTGCTTCTCACGGCCGGGCGGTTGGTCGTCATGTCGAAGACCCTGCGCGACGTCCACCGGTTCGGCTTCGAGACGTTCTGGGAACTCGCCGCGGCCGGTACCAAACTGGCCGGCGATGCGACCGCAGACATTGAGGCTCATCCCGAGGTGGCGCGGGCGTGATGGAACCGATTTTCGATCAAGGGGATCATGTCAGGCCTTGAGGGGGCCAGTCCTCTCAATCGAGGCGGTCGAGGCCGATGTGGTTCTTGGGGTAGCGCTGATGAAGCCACTGGTCTTGATCTGTTCGCAAGATGCGGAGTTGTATCTGTTCCTCAGCCACATTCTGGGGGTGGACGGCTTCACGAGTGAGCCGGCAGGCGGCGTGAAGGAAGCACTTGCATTGGCTGATGAACGGGAGCTCCAGGCGGTCGTGCTGGACTGCGGGCCAGCAAGCGCGACAGGTTCCACAATCTGCGCCCGGTTCAAGGGGGAGCCCCGGACCGGCGGCCTGCCCGTAATTGCGCTGATCGCGCCCGGCGCCGAGAACCAGCACCTCGATCTATTGAAGGCAGGTATTGACGAGAGCTTTGTGCGGCCCTTCGCGCCGGCCAAGCTGCTCGACTGTCTACGGACGAAGTTGGCGCTGCCGAAGCCGGGTTCGAACGGGATTGAAAACGGCGGCTGGATCTCCTGTGGCGACCTTGAGATAAGGCTCGATGCCCACCGCGTTCGGGGTAATGGCCACGAAGTCCACCTTGGGCCGATCGAGTTCAACTTGCTGCGGCTTTTGCTTGAGACTCCCGGCAAGGTCTTCACCAGAGACGAGCTGATCAGCGCGGCCTGGCCGGCCAATATCCATGTCGGTGTACGCACCGTGGATGTCCATATCAGCCGGCTCAGAAGGGCTCTGAAGGCGGCCTCCCCCTCCAGCGTCATTCGTACCGTCAGGTCGGCCGGCTACTCGCTCGAGTGGCCGGACGGCTGAATAGATAACCGATGTGGTGCCACTCCGCATTTCCGCCGTGCTGAGGGCAAGTCTTGCGGCTTCGAAACGCGCCGGCAGGTACGACATATTCAGAAAGAAGCGGTCAAATGGCTTTCAGAAGCGTACTCAGTGTGACGGGAGCTGACCACTCCGATCAGGATGTCAGAACAGCTGCCAGCTTGTGTGCCGAAGTCGGCGCATATCTGTCCGTCCTGATTATGTCGCCTCCGCCGGTCGTTACGTCGCCTCCGCCGCTAGGCGATGGCATCCCTGAGTGGCCTGAACAACACGCAAAGGCGATTGCCAGATTGGAAAAACGGTACAGGCAAATCGAGACATTTTCACAGGACATAGCCAGTCTGGAAAAAACATCCAGGGAAATTCACAAACTGCTGAGAGCCACGTGGCGGTGCTATGATGTCGATATTGCCAACTGCGATCAGGCCAGCATCGGTGACGCGGTGCGACAGCGGGCGCTCTGCAACGACCTGACAATCGTCGGCCCCGCACTTCTCAACGTCATTAATCTCGGACCCCTTTGTTATCAATGGCAGCCTGTTCGATACCGGAAAGCCGGTGCTTGTCGTGCCGGAGGGCGCTGAGGCGACTCTGTCGCCACGGCGCGTGCTGGTCGGCTGGGATTCGCGAGTCGAGGCGTCCCGTTCGGTTCGGGAAGCGCTGGATGTGCTAGCCGGTGCTGAGGAAGTTCGTGTCGCCCTCGTCGATCCTGTGGCGACCTGGATCGGAAGCGGCGCCGAGCCGGGAGCCGACATCGCTGCCTATCTCACTCGGCACGGTGCTCGGGTGTCGGTTGACCGGCTGGCGAGCGCCGGCAAACCGGTGGCTATGGTGCTCGCGCAGCACGCAATCGACACGTCTGTCGATATGATAGTCATGGGAGCTTATGGCAGCCGCCGGCTGCGCGAGCGGCTCTTCGGCGGCGTGACGAGATGGATAGTTGGGAAGCCGCCATTGCCGCTGTTTTTGGCTCGCTGACGGGTCCGAAGAAGCACCGACGCTGTTCGAAACGCTACCCACTGGGTCACTATCCTGATGCCAAGTCGGAGAAGACCGCGGCAAACGCGCAAGTTTCGCGAAGCTCCTCGAGCCAATCTGCAATCGCCGTCGCCGAGAGCATCGCGGACGTCTCGCGTTCGGGGTTCTGCTCGCCCGAGATGATCCATAACGCGGAGACCAACACCGGGCAGAGATATGGGCAGTCCTCAACGCAGTGAAGATCACGGCTTCGCAGGTCGGCGTCAGGTCAAAGAGAGTCGTTCAGCGCGGCAGGCCGAGTTCCGATCCGTAGCGGCATCGTATGGGCGGTATCATGATCTCTGCTGACTACTGGCCGGGAGCTGAACAACGCGATGACCGTGCCGAGGCCGACGCCCCTCAATTTCGAGTCGGGACGGTCGGACTCTTGCCGGGTTCGGCAGGAATCGATCGTATCAATCACGTTGTCACCGTCTGGCACGATAGCCGGGTTAGGGGTGAGGACGGCCGCATCTTCAGCGGTTCAGTCGGTCCGGGCCCGACCCGCGTGGCGACCGAGCGGTCTTTGGGCCTGGTCAAATTCCGACAACTTTAACATTCGCACCAAGCGGTCCCTGCAGCGCCTGAGCACAGGGAACACGGAAAATATCGGCACAAAGCAGGAACCCCGGAGAGTTCACCGGCCGGCACTCATCCTGGCCTTTTTCGCCACGACATCATTATCGATCTGAGGTGGCGGTATTGGCGAGCTATAGCGGGACCGGCTTCGGTCGTGAAGAACTCCCATGACGCCAGCCCAGAATTTCAACGCAAGGCGGGCGAGGGGGCAGAGGGCGCGCTCGGATGGAGCGGCCCCTTGCATCGCAAATTGTGAGATCGCTACCGCCTCCGGACCGGAACGGCAAGAAGCTCAAGCTAGAATTTGTGACGTGAGCGGACGATGACGACGAGCCTGGCGGCAGCCAACGCAGTCATGATGTCCATCTCGTCCCTCACCCCGAATGCATGTTGAATGGTGCGTGGCTAGGCTTTTCTGGCGACGCGAAGCGCGTGATGCTTGTCCAAAAACTGACAGCGGCAGAAAACATGTCGGGTTCAATACCACCGGCCATCTTGGCAGATCGAGGCTTTTGAACGGTCAATCATGGGGTTACTGCGCGCTGAGCGCGCTGGCACGGCCTTTGCGAATTGAGATGCGGCAACTGAGGGAAAGCTGGCTGCACGCAGGCGCGCGAGACGAGAGCCGCTCTCCTTTCCTTGAGTTCTTGTGCCCCTCTCTAAGAGGGAAACAAGCCCGCGCATAAAGTCGCGCGACCTGTGGCGACAGCTCTGGAGAGCAAAATGGTGTTGCGGATGGAGTCACCGGCTCCTTCAATCAAAGTGGAGAACTGGCTGCGTGGTGAGCCCCTTACGAACTTCCAGCCCGGCAAAGTCTATATCGTCGAATTTTGGGCAACTTGGTGCGGACCATGTGTGTCGGCGATGCCCCATCTGATGCAGCTGCAGGAGAAATACAAGGACAGCGGACTTGAGGTCCTCGGGATCGCGGCTGATGAAGACGCTCCAACAGCCGTCGAGGCCCGAACCAAGTTGGACGCGTGGTTGACCGAAAAATGCTCGAATCTGAACTATCGGATAGCGTTCGACTACACAGGCAAAATGAACATGCTTTGGATGGAGCCCAGCTTTTCTGTCGGGATTCCGACCTCGTTCATTGTCGACCGAGACGGCCACATCGCCTTTATAGGTCATCCGAGCCAACTCGATGAGTTTTTGCCGAAAGTGCTCAACGGCAGCTGGCGCACCAGCAACAAAGCGAAAGCCGCCGATCAGGAGCGGATCGCCACTCACCATCGCATAGCGCGCGAACAAGTGTTGAAGAACCCGATCGATGCCAGGTTCTGGGCGGCGGTGAAGTTAGAAGATTGGAAGACGGCGCTCTGGGCGATCGAAGAGGGCATCGCCTTGATGCCCGACGACATCAATTTCCGCCTGGCTCATGCGCACCTGTTGCTTCACAAAATACAAGACATGTGGACCGGCTTGCCTGTGATGCGCCAATTGGTCCGCGACGCGATCGACAAGAACTCCCAGGATTGGATGGTTTCGGCGTTAGACCAACTTTTCCATCCGGCCAATGACCATTCGCGCCTTCCCCCCGCTGAGCGCTTCGCGATGGGCAAGGAGCTGTCCGAACACATTCTGGCACTGAATCCCCCGCAAGGCGACAGCCCTAAGTTCCGGTCTTATCCCGCGGTCGCCCGGTACTATTGCGAGAACGGCAACAACGATCGCGCGATCGAGTTGGTCGAATTGACACTGAAGTCGCTGGACGGTCCGGAGCCTATCCCGGACGAACTGAAAGAGCACCTTCTACCGGATTTGCTGCAGGCCCTGGCCAACTACAGAGGCGGGAAGGTTTGTTACGGCGCTCTCTGTGCGGCTCCGCAAAACAAGCTTCCCGGAGGTGCCAAAGCGCGGCCGGGCGAGAAGAATACTTAAGAAGGGGGGTGGTCGGAATGTTTACTGGCCGGTTCATCCATTTCCCTGGCCTGGCCGCAGCAAGCAGGCCCCATGCAGCACAGGGCGGATCGTTTGCAGCAGGTTCGAGGTTCGTATCTTGCGATGACCTGCGGCCGCATCGCGGCGGAAGTGATGTTCGACGCGAATTGGGGCCGCGGTGGAAGACCTCGCAGTCGAGGACGTCTTTAAGGTCGACCACAGGGACATCAATTGCGTGGAATCGGCCGCCCCGAGCCGGACGTCGGCTGCGCAAGTGTGCCCGGAGTAGGCGTCCCCGAAAACAGACATCGTGCTTCGAGGAAGAGGACTGAAATGAGGAGAAGGCGAAATGTCTGATACCGCAACCAGCCCTGCCGTCAACGAGGACGAGGCGGCCCTTGCCACACCGTTCGTCAGATGCCTCGTGCGGCTGATCCGTGCTCAAGACTCCTACGGCTCGCGGGAAGGCAAATCGGACGCCGAACTGCTGGCCGACTTCATCATCACCAGAAAACAGCGCCGTGCGATGCCTGTCATCGGCGATCCCGAGCCGGACGTGCTGTGGAGGCGCGACATGTTCTACACCACCGTCGGGCTCGCGATCGAGGAGCGCTCCGGCCTTGATGACATCGCCAATGACGGAGATGAAACCCATGGGGACTTCGGACGCCTGGTGTTCACGGCCGGGCGGTTGGTCGCTCTGTCGAGACATCCACCGGTTCGGCTTCGAGACCTTCAGGAAGCTCGCGGAGGCCGGTACGAAACTGGTCGACGATGCGACTGCAGCCATTGAAGCCTATCCCGGCGTGGCGCCGGCGTGATGAACCGATTTCGAGGAAGGGTTTATGTCAAAGCTAGATGAGATGGGGAAGAAAGTCCGAAAGCTTCAGCTGCGCGCGGCAGTTGCCAAGATGAAATTGCGCGACCTTGCAGAGGATCTCCCGGGAAAATGGACGGAGATAGAAGAAGTTGCCGAGGAAACGTCCGCCGTTTTTGCCGAGTTGGATGGTGCCAAGAGAGAGCTCGCTGCAATGAAGAAGTTACGATGAGGAGCACATTCACCACCCGCGACGGCTCCGGATGGATGCCGGAATATCTCACCGCCATAGACGGCACGACCTGCATCGGCTGCGGCCGCTGTTTCAAGGTCTGCTCGCGCGAGATCATGCATCTTTACGGCGTCGATGACGCGGGTGAAATCCTCGGCGCCTGCGACGACGAGGATGACGATTTCGACGGCGAGCTCAATCGCATGATCATGGTCGTCGATCATGCCGGCCGCTGCATTGGCTGCGGAGCCTGCGCCCGCGTCTGCCCGAAGAACTGCCAGACCTATGTTGCGGCCGACCAGGTCGCAGCATGATCCGAGGAGACAAAACCAGGTGAACGGCGTTGCCCTTTAGAGTCTTTTGTCGCGTCTTGGGAATGGTGCTGTGCAGCAACGCTCTGACTGTCTACTTCGCTTCTCTTTCCATCCGCACGGTGGTGGTCACAACGCTGGCTTGTTCAGTGCTCCTTCAGCTGGCGTATTTCGCGAGCGTGCTCTTTCTGATCTGGCGGTCTGGCTGCGCTAACAGAGCTGGCGAAATGGCTGAGCATTTCGTGGTTCCAAGAAAGTAGGATGCCATCCAGATTATGATGAGGTGAGGAATGGCGAAGATTGATTCATTATGCACCCCCTCTTCAAATGGCGGGAAACAGCGATTTCTGATTATCCTCGTTGATGATACGCGGAGTATTGCGCGCCAAATCGGCCTTGATCCGTTCGTCTTCGAGGTCGCTGGCGCGGATCTGGTAGGGTGCGCCGCGCATGACCTGCTCGGCAGGCAAGAGGCCATCCCTGATGAACCGGCGGATTTTGACGTGCGAGACTCCAAGCCGGGCGGCCGCGTCCGACATGGTGAGCCACTCGCCATTCTTGTCGGAAGAGCGATAGCCGCTGATCTTGTGCACCGTGCGCAGCGATTGGACGCGACGCGCGGTCCAGGTCTTTCCCTGACCGGTCTGCATGCCCATGCGGTTGAGTGTGGCAGCGATTTCGGCATCCGACCATCGGGTTGCCATGGATCGCATGATCGCCAGAGCCTCCTCAGGCGTACGCTGGCCATGCTCTCCGGATTTGGGCTTGCGAACCCGTACCTGCGAGTGCTGGCCTCCGTGCCAGTGGATGGTCAAGATCACGTCGCGCGCATCGTCATCGACATCCGCCACGATGTCCTTGATGAGCGCGCGCAGCAGTTGCTGACGACAGCGCATGTCGACACCCGGCGCGTTCCAGGTGGCCTCGAGATTCTGGGCGAGGCCCGTGAAGTCCGGAACCGCGTCGACAGGCTCCACACGCTGGACTTCGCTCAGCCGGGCCTCGCAGGTCTCCACGCGCCTGAGCGTGGCTTCCCAACTCCTCTCGAGCTGGGCCGCAATAAGCCGGTTCTCCGGGTCGCAAGCGGCATAGCGGCGCTCGGCGAGCGATGCCTCATAGCGCGCCTGCTGCAGGTCCATCTCGATCATCTGCCGCCGCTTGGCTTCGCTCTCCAGCTGCATCCGTTCAGCCTCCAACGCCGCTTCGATCGCCATCGGCGCAACCGCCTCCAGCGCTTCGCGGGTCACCGCCGCGTCGGTGCGAAAGCCGTTGAACGACATGCATCGCGCCTGGGCCATCATGAGGTTGCCGCGCTCGCAGCGATATACCGGATAACCTTGGCCGCGTCCGGCATACATGACAACCAGTCTTCGCCCGCATCGACCACAGGAGATGAGACCGGGGAGCAGTGCGCGACCGCCGCGGCCCGACTTGACGCCGCCGGCTTTGCCATAAGCGTTGGCCGCGAGCAGTTCCTGGTTCCGTTCGTACTCGCTCCATCCGATGTAGCCTTCGTGATGGTCGTTGAGCACCACCGCCCACTCGCTAGCCGGCTTGTAATGGCCATAGCTCTTGCGAACGCGGCCATCGACGATCTCAGTGCGCTTCTCGCTCTTACCATAGACATAGGCGCCGGCGTAGAATGGGTTCTTCAGGATCGAGATCACGTTGCGGTAGCGGATCGGAACCCAGTCGAAGGACACCATCTTCTTGCCGTCGGAGGGTCTGGGGAAATGCACGTCATCGTCGATCATCGAGATCAGGACCTGGCGCGCACTGCCGAGTTCGCGGAAGCGCGCGAATATCAGGCGAATGGTCTCCTGCAGGCGCATGTCGGGATCGAACCCGAGACCTAATCGCGGTGCCAGACATAGCCGAAAGGCACGGAGATGCGCAGTTCCCCGCGCTGTGCCTTGGCGCGGGCGGCCTCGTACATTCGGGCACGCAGCACGCCGAGCTCGAACTCGCTGATGCTGCCCTTCATACTGAGCAGCAGGCGGTCGTTCGGCAATCCCGGATCGTAGACTCCGTCCAGATCGATCACGCGTGCATCAACTTCGCCGCACAACTCGAGCAGCCGATGCCAGTCCGGCCCGTTGCGCGACAGGCGGGACGCCTCCAGGCAAAGCACGGCGCCCACATGGCCGGTGCACAGATCGTCGACCAGGCGCTCGAAACCGGGACGCTCCACAGCCCCGCTTGCGGTTCGTCCCAGATCCTCGTCGATCACCTCTACTTTGCGGAATCCCCAGCGCCGCGCGACGTCGACAAGCTCATATTGCCGACGTTGGCTCTCAAGGTTGAGCTGGACCTGCGCCTGAGTGGACTGACGCACATAGACGACAGCCTTGCGCTTGAGGACGGCAGTTGGAATCAGATTACCGCTCGTCATCGCAGCTCTCCTCCGTCACGATGCCGGCGGCCGCCATCAGCACATTGGCGAGCCGGACGATCACTATGGTCCGTTGCGCTGAACTCAGCCCGTTCAGCTTCTGCGAGTCGAGCGGCAAGCTGAGTTGGCGAACGACCACGAGAGATCGTGTCGGTGGTGGCAGGGTTCTCATGTTGCGCCTCCGCGATGGTGAAACCATCCGGAGAGCCTCGCCGGAAACGGCGCTGGATCAAGAGCTTGTTCAGTTCAAGCAGTGCAGCAAGCGATACGCGCGGGGAGCCCAGATCCATTGCTGCGCACGCCACGGGATCGATCATCCAGGCCGGAGCGGTAATGACATGCCCCGGCACGATGACGAGATGAATGATCCGACCTTATGCGTCGGGCGAGATTATGTGGCGGAGCCGCCCTGACCCCTTTCGGGCCGGCCAAACCCAGGATAGTGTGCTGAAGGTTCTGCAAAAAGTTTTGGAGAGAGAGAACGGCGCTTGCTCTGAGGGGCGAGCGGCCATGGCACGGTGGTGACGTTGCGATCACCGATTCCCGTGGAAGGGGAAGTGCCATGACCAAT